>JAFQGN010000001.1 GCA_017398245.1 Clostridia bacterium
GCTTGCAATCGGCGACCTGCCCGCAATGGTAGCACAGCTCGTTATCGCAGCGGCCTTCCCTCAGGAAGGATACGATGTTGTCGGTCGTGGTTTCGGCGATGTTTTCGAGCGCCTCGTTGGTGAGGAACGCCTGATGGGACGTAACGAGCACGTTCGGCATGCTCATCAGCCTCGCCAGCGTATCGTCCTCCAGGATATGGCCGGAAAAATCCTCAAAGAAGATGTCAGATTCTTCTTCATACACATCGAGGCAGGCCGCGCCGACCTTGCGCTGCTTGATGCCCTGCAAAAGCGCCTCGGCGTCGATGAGCGCGCCGCGCGAAGTGTTCACAATGACCACGCCCTTTTTGCATTTGTCGATGGCGTTCTGATCGAGCATATGGTAAGTATCTTCGGTGAGCGGGCAATGGAAGGAAATGATATCGCTGCGGGCGTAGAGCTCGTCCAGTTCGACATACTCGATGCCGCTGTCTTTGGCGGGGAATTTATCGTAGGCGATGACGTGCATGCCAAAGCCGCGGCAGATATCCATAAACACGCGGCCGATCTTGCCGGTGCCGACGACGCCGACAGTCTTGCCGTGCAGATCGAACCCGGTCAGCCCGGACAGACTGAAATTGAACTCTTTGGTGCGGTTATAGGCCTTATGGATGCGCCGGATGGACGTGAGCAACATGGCGATGGCATGCTCGGCCACGGCATAGGGCGAATAGGCCGGCACGCGCAGCACGTGGATCTTGCCGTAGGCGTGCTTTACGTCCACATTATTAAAGCCGGCGCAGCGCAGCGCGATGAGCCGCACGCCCTCTTCGTACAGGCGGTCGATGGTCTCGGCGTCGGCGGTATCGTTGACGAAAATGCACACGCCGTCAAAGCCTCGGGCCAGCTCGGCCGTGTCCCGGTTCAACTTGGTTTCAAAAAACTTGTATTCGACGCCTTTTTCTTTGCCCTGTTTTTCCAGAGCGGGGATATCATACGCTTTCGTATCAAAAACCGCTATTTTCATATTCTGCTATCAGCGAGGAACCCTTTTCATAAAGGTGGCAGAGCCAAAGGGTTCTGCCAGTTCGGCTTTTGCCGAACCGCGAATGGCTGAATCAAAGATTCAGCTATTCGCGCCGTGAAAGAGTAAAGGGTTCCCCGCACCCCTCCGAAAAGAAATCAATATTGGGGCAGCCTTGTATCAAAGGTTGAGGGAACATTGATCGTTTATGATCGATCCCCATTCTCCTTACCCGTACAACGAATTGCCTTCATTATTAGTATACCCGGCGCCGGCAGGGGCAAAACAGGGCGGCCCGTTAAGCTTTGGCGGATTCGGAACGCAAAAAAAGAACCCCGAAGCAAACGCTTCGGGGTTCTTGAAAAAATCTTGGCAGATCGAAATTACTTGATTTCGACGGTGGCGCCGACTTCGGCGAACTGAGCCTTGATCTTCTCGGCATCTTCCTTGGAGACGCCTTCCTTCAGGGTCTTCGGGCAGCCGTCGACCAGTTCCTTGGCTTCCTTCAGGCCGAGGCCGGAAACGACTTCGCGGACGATCTTGATGACCTTGATCTTCTCGGAGCCGGGGTTGGTGAGAACGACGTCGAACTCGGTCTTCTCTTCAGCGGCTTCAGCGGCAGCGCCGGCGGCGGGGCCAGCAGCAATGGCGACGGGAGCAGCGGCGGAAACGCCAAACTTCTCTTCCATTTCCTTAACGAGCTCAGCAAGCTCCAGGATAGTCATGCCTTCGATGGCAGTGATGATGTCAGCATGAGTCATGGTATTGACCTCCAATAAATTTCACTATTAAAGTTGGTTGTTAAGCGGCGAGGATTATTCTTCGCCAGCCTGCTTCTTGCGGATCGCCTCGAGGCAATAGACGAACTTGGACACGGAGCTCATCATGCTGCCCATGATGCGGGCGATGAGGACTTCGCGGCTCGGCATGGAAGCCAGATTCTCGACACCGGCGACGTCGATGACGTTGCCGCTGAGGATACCGCCCTTCACCTCGG
The DNA here is from genome assembly GCA_017398245.1 of Clostridia bacterium. The sequence continues at coordinate 2,001 of JAFQGN010000001.1, forward strand.
TCTTCTTCACTTCCTTAACGAAAGCGGAGATGATCTTGGCGGGAGCGACAGCGTCGGTCATGCCGAAAGCAACTGCGGTCGGGCCCTTGAGATAATCGTCAAGGCCTTCGATGCCGGCTTCCTTGGCAGCCAGGCCGATCAGGTTGTTCTTGTAAACAACGTATTCGACGCCAGCCTTGCGGCACTCGTTACGCAGCTTGGTGACCTGTTCAACGGTCAGACCACGATAATCGTACAGGACCACGGACTGAGCCTGTTCCAGCTTTTCCTTGATCTCTGCGACGACCTGCTTTTTGATTTCCAGATTCTTGGACATGGTATATGGCACCTCACTTTCCGTCCGATATGGTACTGAACAAGCCCCGGAAGAAGCCGTTCAGGCCATAAAAAACATCCCTGCGCACATGCAGCGCAGGGATGGGACGAAAGCAAGTTTGCGTCTTTATCCTTACGCCTCGGCAGGTGTGGCCAGGCCACTTATGCAAAATGCACCTGCTGTCTGCGGCACAGCCGTTTTCACAGCAATTGGGATTATAACACCTTGCCCCGCCCCGCGTCAAGTTTCCTTTTGGTAAATTACACGCTCTTTCCATCGTCTCCTTGCATCCGGCGTTCTCCGTTTTTACACAGGCCGGCAGCGCGTCGTTCTTGGGTCGCCCGCCTGCAAAAACCCTTCTCGACATCTCCGCTTTTTCGTGCTACACTTTTGCTGTACGGCTTTTCCGGACCCCCGAAAGGAGCGCATATAGAATGAAAAAGATAGCGATCATCGGCGCGGGCAGCGTCATTTTCTGCAAAACTCTGATGATGGATATTCTGGCCACCCCGGCCCTTGCGGACAGCGAATTCCGCCTGATGGCGCCTTCCACGCGCAACACGAGCCAGGTCAAAGCCTTTATGGATCAGGTGATCGAATCAGCCGGCCTTTCCGCCACCGTGTATGTGACCACCGACCGGCGCGAGGCGCTGACCGGGGCGGATTATGTGATCCTGTGCTATTCCATCGGCGGCATCCGCGCCTACGAGATCGACTGCGATGTTCCGCTGAAATACGGCGTGGATATCTGCATCGGCGATACGCTTGCGCCCGGCGGCATTTTCCGCGCGCTGCGCACCATTCCCGTCACGCGCGATCTGTGCGCGGACGTGCGCGAGGTCTGCCCGAACGCCTTGATCCTCAACTATGTAAACCCCATGGCGGCGATCTCCTGGACTCTTGGCAACGAGGGCATGAATTTTGTGGGCCTGTGCCACGGCGTGCAGACCACGCTCGACCTCATCGCCGGATACACCGGCGTTCCCAAGGCGGAGATCGACTACACCTGCGCGGGCATCAACCACATGGCGTGGTTCACGCGCCTGTTCCACGAAGGCGTCGATCTGTACCCCAAGCTCAAGGAAGTGTTTGAAAAGCCGGAGTACTACGTAAACGACAAGGTGCGCGGCGAGGTGCTGCGCAATTTCGGATATTTCTGCACCGAATCGACCGGCCATCTTTCCGAGTACCTCCCCTATTTCCGCAAAAACAGGAAGGCGCTGGATCTGTACTGTGATCAGCCCGATTTCGGCGGCGAGACGAACGCGAACCTGAAATTCACGCGCTATGTGGCGCAAAAACTGGGCGGGCGTATTCTGGACGACGACGTGCCGGTGCTGGGCGCGCGCAGCGTGGAATATTGTTCCTATATTTTGGAAGCGTTCGCTACGGGCGTGCCGTTCCGCTTTAACGGCAACGTGATCAACAACGGGCTGATCTCCAACCTGCCGCAGGACTGCTGCGCGGAAGGCCCGATCATCGCCGATGCAAACGGTCTGCACCGCCAGCCGGTGGGCGAGCTGCCGTGGCATCTGGCCGCGCTGAACCTGAGCAACATCTCCTGCCAGAGGCTGACCGTGCAGGCGGCTTATTCGGGCGATCCGGACGAAGTGGTGCATGCGGTGGCGATGGACCCGCTTGCCTCGGCTGTGCTTACCCTTGGCGAGATCCGCGAAATGTGCGCGGAGGTTCTGGAAAAGCAGGCCGAGTGGCTGCCGCAGTTTGCGGGAAAGAAGCTTGCGCCGCGGCCGATCATCTCCATTCCGGAAAACGTCGTGCCCGAGCCGGTGCCAGTCGACCCGGCGCTGGCCGTCATGGGCCGTTTCGCCCAGCTTGGGAAGTAACATATATATCGGGGGAGTACTTTTCTTTGGAAAAAGAAAAGTACTCCCCC
>JAFQGN010000132.1 GCA_017398245.1 Clostridia bacterium
GCTCAGGCGGGATGATCACGGCGAACGACTGCATCGAACAGGGGAGAGACCTGTTTGTGGTGCCGGGGTCCATCTATGCGAGCATGTCGGCCGGGCCGAACAGCTTGCTGATGCAGGGCGCGTTTCCGGCTGTTTCGCCGTGGGACATTCCGGAGCATTACCGCTGGGGACAGAGGCCTTCGAAGCAGGTAAAAGAGGAAGAAATCTCCCTTTCGCCGGAGGAGGCGCCGGTGGTGCATCAGCTGCGCAGGCAGGAGATGACTTTGGGCGAATTGAGCGCAGAAACAGGCTTTCCTGCGGCAAAATTGAATTCTGTCTTGACAATGCTCGAATTACGGGGAATAATATGTAAGGTTCCGGGCGGCGCATATCGCGCAATAAAATGACTTGCGGTATATAAAAGCATCCAAAAGCAGCGGTCGGCTGGATGATATAGAAAAAGACAGAGCGCGGCGCGCGCAGGGTTTGGAGCGCGGCGCGGGCGGGGGAGGCCCCCGCAAAGATCAAAACGGAGGATTCCGATGGCGTATAAACTGGTTATCGTAGAATCTCCTGCCAAGGCGCGTACGATCGCGAAATTCCTGGGCAGGTCGTATAAAGTAGAAGCTTCGCAGGGACATGTGCGCGATCTGCCCAAGTCTCAGCTGGGCGTGAATGTGGAAGACAATTTCGAGCCGCATTATATCACCATCCGCGGCAGGGGCGATATTCTGGATAAGATCCGCAAAGAGGCCAAGGGCGCAACGCGGGTCTATCTCGCGACAGACCCGGACCGCGAGGGCGAGGCGATATCGTGGCATCTTTCGCAGGTGCTGAAGATCCCGCAGGACGAAGCGTGCAGGATCGAATTCAACGAGATCACATCCAAGGCGGTAAAGGCGGCGGTGAAGACCCCGCGCAAGCTGGATATGGACTTGGTGGCGGCGCAGCAGGCAAGGCGCGTGCTGGACAGGCTGGTGGGCTATAAGATCAGCCCGCTGCTTTGGGCCAAGGTGCGCAAGGGCCTGTCCGCCGGGCGCGTGCAGTCGGTGGCGTGCGCGATGATCGTGGAGCGCGAAAACGAAATCGACGCGTTCCAGCCGCAGGAATACTGGAACATGTTCGGTATGTTCAAGGATGGAGACGTCACTTTCCGCGGAAAGTTTACGGCCATCGACGGGCAGAGGGTCACGCCTGCTTCGGCAGAAGAGGTGGCCGCGATCTCGGCAAGGGCGAAGGACGCGCAGTTCAAGGTGACGAGCGTGAAGCGCGGCGTGAAGCTGCGCCACCCCGTTGCGCCGTTCACCACGCCGAGTTTGCAGCAGGAGGCCTCGCGCAAGCTGGGCTTTACCACGCAGAAGACGATGCAGATCGCTCAGCAGCTGTATGAAGGCGTGGACCTGGAGGGCGAGGGCACGCAGGGTATCGTGAGCTATATCCGTACCGACTCCACCCGCGTTTCCGACGAGGCGGTGGCCGCGGTGCGCGCGCTGATCGGCGAGAAGTTCGGCGAGAATTTCCTGCCGGAGCAGCCCAACGAATACAAGGGACGCAAGAATATTCAGGATGCGCACGAGGCGATCCGCCCGACGGTGGTGGAGCGCACGCCCGAGAGCATCAAGGCATCGCTGACGAACGATCAGTTCAAGCTGTACAGGCTGATCTACCAGCGCTTTGTGGCCAGCCAGATGAAGCCGGCCGAATACGACACCATGGCCGCAGAGGTGGAGGGCGACGGCATCGCGTTCCACTTTGGCGGACAGAAGCTGCGCTTTGCGGGCTTTATGAAGCTGTATGTGGAAGGCCACGACGACGAGCAGGAGGAGGCCGATACCGCGCTGCCGAACCTGGAAGAGGGCACGGAGGCGGTGCTGACCGACCTGGAAAGCGAGCAGCGCTTTACACAGGCTCCGCCGCGATACACGGAGGCTTCGCTCGTGCGCGCGCTGGAGGAAAAGGGCATCGGCAGGCCTTCGACCTATGCGCCGACGATCACCACGCTGCTCACGCGCGGATACGTTTCGCGCGAGAACAAGCGCCTGGTGCCCAACGAGCTGGGCATCGTGGTGACAGACGTGATGCAGAAGCATTTCCCCGATATTGTGAACCAGGCGTTCACGGCGGATATGGAAAACCAGCTGGACGACGTGGAAGCGGGCAAGGAAGACTGGCACGACGTCATCGGCGAGTTCTACGGGCCGTTTGCCCAGTCGCTCGAAAAGGCGGAGGCCAGCATCGAAAAGATGGAGATCAAGGACGAGGTCTCGGACATCCCCTGCGAAAAGTGCGGGGCGATGATGGTGTACAAGATGGGCCGGTTCGGCAGGTTCCTGGCGTGTCCGAATTTCCCGGAATGCCGGTTCACGATGCCGATCCTCAAGGACATCGGCGTGCCCTGCCCGGAATGCGGCGGAAAGCTCTTGGAGCGCATGAGCAAGAAGGGCCGCAAGTTCTTCGGCTGCGAGCATTACCCGGAGTGCGCGTTTGTGAGCTGGGACATGCCGGTGAACACGAAGTGTCCCAAGTGCGGCGGGCGCATGGTATTGAAGCGCGGCCGCAAGGGCGAACAGTTCCACGTATGCATCAACGAGACCTGCAACGAGCGCGTGCTGGTTGCGCAGGAGCAGGAGAACAATGAAGAATAATCAGGTTACGGTGATCGGCGCGGGAATGGCCGGGTGCGAGGCTGCGTGGCAGCTGGTGAAGCGCGGCATCCCGGTGAAGCTGATCGAAATGAAGCCGGTGCGGCGCAGTGCCGCGCATACCGGCGATGGGTTTGCCGAACTGGTGTGCTCCAATTCGCTTAAGGCGGAAAACCTGACGAGCGGATCGGGCCTGCTGAAGGCAGAAATGAAGCTGCTGGGCTCGCTGCTGCTCGAATGCGCGGAAAAGGCGCGAGTTCCGGCGGGCGGCGCGCTGGCGGTGGACAGGGATATCTTTTCGGCGGAAGCCACGAAGGCGCTCAGGGAGCACCCGCTGGTGGAGGTCGAGATAAAGGCGGTGGAGGAGATCCCCGAGGGGCCGGCGATCATCGCGACGGGCCCGCTGACGGACGCGCCTCTGGCCGAAGCTATCCGCAGGGAAGAGGGCGCGGATTCGCTGTATTTCTTCGATGCGGCTGCGCCGATCGTGACGGCGGAATCGCTGGATGAAGAGAAGATCTTCCGCGCTTCGCGCTACGGAAAGGGCGACGGGGACGATTATATCAACTGCCCGATGGACGAGGAGACCTACAGGGCCTTTTACGACGCCCTGACGACGGCCGAGCGCGCGGACGTGCACGGGTTTGAAAAGAAGATGGTGTTTGAAGGGTGTCTGCCGGTGGAAGTGCTGGCGGACAGAGGCTTTCAGACGCTCGCGTTCGGCCCGATGAAGCCGGTGGGACTGGTCGACCCGCGCACGGGCAAGGAGCCGTACGCCGTTGTGCAGCTGCGCAGGGAAAACGCCGAGGGCACGCTATATAATCTCGTCGGGTTCCAGACAAGGCTCAAATGGGGCGAACAGAAGCGCGTGTTTTCGATGATCCCGGGCCTGGAAAAGGCGGAATTTGCGCGCTACGGCGTGATGCACCGCAACACCTATCTGAACGGCCCGCAGGTGCTGGACAAGAATTTTGTGTGGAAAAAGCATCCGGATATCCGCTTTGCCGGGCAGATGACCGGCGTGGAAGGATATATGGAATCGGCCGCTTCCGGTATGGTGGCGGGGCTGAACATGGCGCGCAAGATTCTGGGGCAGAACGAGGTGGAATTCGGCGGGAAGACGATTATCGGCGCGCTGGAAAAGCACACGAGAACGCCAAATGAGAATTATCAGCCGATGAATTCTAACTTCGGAATACTGGACAGGCTCAGCGAGCGCGTGAAGGGCAAGCGCAACCGGTACGAAAAGATGGCCGAGGTCTCGCTTGCCGAGATGAAGAGGATCATAGAGGAGAACGGAATATGAGCATAAAGGGTACCACCATTTGCGCGGTGCGCCGAAACGGCAAATGCGCCATGGCCGGCGACGGGCAGGTGACGGTTGGCGAAAACACGATCATGAAAGCAACGGCCAAAAAGGTGCGCCGTATTTACGGGGGCAAGGTCGTGACCGGGTTTGCCGGAAGCGTGGCCGACGCATTCGCGCTGTGCGAAAAATTCGAAGAAAAGCTGACGCAGTTTTCGGGGAACCTTCCGCGCGCGGCGGTGGAGCTGGCGCAGGAATGGCGCATGGACCGAGCGATGCGAAAGCTGGAGGCCATGCTGCTGGTGGCGGATGAAGAAAACCTGATGCTGGTTTCAGGCACGGGCGAGGTCATCGAGGCGGACGACGGCATTCTGGCTATCGGTTCCGGCGGAAATTACGCGCTGGCCGCAGCAAGGGCGCTGGCACAGAACACCGATCTGAGCGCGCATGAGATCGCCGAAAAGGCGCTGCATGTGGCGGCGGAGATCTGCGTGTTCACCAACAGCAATAGCATCGTCGAGGATGTGTGACGAGGGTTACGTTTGGGACGCTGTCCCCAAACCCCTGCCAAGGGGAATGAGTCCCATTGGATCCCTCATATGGGGGATTAGCATTGATATGGCAGGGGTGCGTTCTGTCATGATAAGAGTTGGAGGAGAAGGTTGAAGGACAATACTTCTGCTTAATTGAGGTTTGCAAAGGGAATCATTCCCTTTGCCGAGGGGCTTTGGGGCGAGCAGCCCCCATCGTTTCCCCCATAAGGAGAATGCATGGAAAACAACGCTTTGGTACCGGTCGCCCAGAAAAAGGCCGGCGGGCAGATGACGCCCAGAGAAATTGTTAGAGAGCTGGACCGATACATCATCGGCCAGACGGACGCGAAAAAGGCGGTGGCGGTGGCTCTGCGCAACCGCTACAGGCGTTCGCTTTTGCCGGACGAGATCCGCGAAGAAGTGACGCCGAAGAACATACTGATGGTTGGCCCCACGGGCGTGGGTAAGACCGAGATCGCGCGCAGGCTGGCTAAGCTGGTGGACGCGCCGTTCGTGAAGGTGGAAGCGACCAAATTCACGGAAGTGGGCTATGTGGGCCGCGATGTGGATTCCATCATTCGCGACCTGATCGAAGCTTCGATCCGGCTGGTCAAGGCGCAGCACACCTCTTTGGTAGAGGAGCAGGCGAAGTACAACGCCGAGGAGCGCATCGTGGGCCTGATGACGAAGACGGGCGCGAAGAAGCCGGCCAACCCCATCGACATTCTGCTTGGCAACAAGCCCAAGGAGCCGGAGCTTCCGCCGGAGGAAAAGGCGCGCGCGGGCGAAAAGCGCGAGGAAATCCGCCGGAAGTTGGCGGCGGGCGAGCTGGAGAACGAGATCGTCGAAGTGGAAGTGGAGGAGAACACGCCGAAGGGCGAGATCCCCGGCACCGACGTGAACATGAACGACATGCTCGGCTCGATTCTGCCCAAGAAGACGAAAATGCGCAAGGTGCCCGTGCACGAGGCGCGGCGCATCCTGATCGCCGAAGAGGAGCAGAACCTGATCGACATGGACGCCGTGTATTCCGAGGCGATCCGCAGGGCGGAGCAGGACGGCATCGTGTTTTTGGACGAGATCGACAAGGTGGCGGGCAAGGCTTCCGGTCATGGGCCGGACGTTTCGCGCGAGGGTGTGCAGAGGGATATCCTGCCCATCGTGGAAGGCTGCACGGTGCCGACGAAGTACGGCCCGGTCAAGACCGATCACATGCTGTTCATCGCGGCGGGCGCGTTCCACGTTTCCAAGGTGAGCGATCTGATCCCCGAATTGCAGGGCAGGTTCCCCGTGCGGGTGGATCTCAAGCCGCTGACGGTGGACGATTTCAGGCAGATCCTCGAAAAGCCGGACAACGCGCTGATACGGCAGTATCAGGCGCTGCTGGGCGTGGACGGGGTGACGCTGGAATTCCGGGACAGCGCGATCAACGCCATTGCCGAATATGCATACAGCTGCAATGCGACGGACGAGAATATCGGCGCGCGCAGGCTGCACACGGTGCTGGAAAACCTGCTGAGCGATATTGCGTTCAACGCGGGCGGCGGAGACGCGCCGCAGATCACCGTGGTGGTGGACGCTGCGTATGTGGAAAACCAGCTGCAGGCGCAGAAGGAAAAGGATCTGAAGAAGTATATTCTGTGAGTACGGGGGATGGGAACGCCAAAGGGGCTCTGCCCCTTTGGAAACCCTGCCAAGGGGAATGATTCCCCTTGGAACCCTCAAATAGGGCATGGATATAAAAAAGAGAGGCGTTTGGGCGTCTCTCTTTTTATATTGTCGTTTTTTAAGGGGGATTTTGGTGAAGGAAGAGGTTCTCGGTTCGTATATGCAAAAGCCTTCCGGGGAAGAATAGGGGCATCCCCCTTCCTGCGGGAAGGGATTGCGGACGGAGGGATGCGCCCATGAAGGCGATCATACTTGCAGGAGGGGTGGGCAGCCGCCTTCGGCCCATGAC
>JAFQGN010000133.1 GCA_017398245.1 Clostridia bacterium
ACCGCAAGATGGCCGATGATCGCGCTCTTGAACAGGCCGACCAGAGACCACTGCGCGTCGCCCAGAGCCACGGGCAGGCCGTATTTACGGTAATCGCGCCACATGGAACCGGGGGAGCGGGTCAGATCGCGCGGCTTGAGCGCGATCACCTTCTGCACGCGGAAGGCGTAGAACCACACGATGGCGAGCTCCGCCACGCGGGCGAGGATCGTTGCAATCGCCGCGCCCTGTACGCCAAGGGCGGGGAAGCCGAAATTGCCGAAGATCAGGCAGTAGTTGAAGAAGAGGTTTACGAACATGGCGCCGACGGTGATGTACAGCGTAACCTTTACCACCTCCACCGCGCGCAGCATGCCCACCATGGAATATGCAAGCGCATACGGGATATACGAGAAGGCAACAATGGAGAAATACTGCACCGCAACGCCGAACGCCTCTCCGGAAGAAGCGGAGGAGGAGAGCACCAGGTGCAAAAGCGGCTCCGGGCACAGCTGCGCAAGCAGCACGAACACGAGCGCCACGCACAGCGTGAGCCATGTAACCAGCGGGAACACCTGCTTGATGCGCGCGGTGTCCTTTTTGCCCCAGTACTGCGCGATGAGCACGCCGCTGCCGCTGGTCAGCCCCAGTACCATGGCGGTGAAAAAGGCCGTGAGCGAGTTCGTCTGGCCAACGCCTGTCAGCGCAAGGTTGCCAAGGTCCGCCGCCGTTCCTTCGGCAAGGCCCAGCAGCGCGGGTTTGTCGATCCACGAGACCATCAGGTCGTCCAGATAGTTCACCGCCAGCGAGACCACGCTCTGAAAAGCCGAGGGGAGCGCGATGCGAAGGATCGTCTGATAAAACTTTTTGTCCTTTACCATGCCTGTCATCCCTTTGCTTTGTGATAGTTTGATTGTACATGCATGCAAGCGCATATGTCAACCGCCGGGCAAGCGCGCCTATTTTAACCTATCCCGGTTTACTAATTTACCCGAATGGGTTATACTTATCAGCATACCTATGGAGCATTTTTCCGGAAAGGGTGTACATACCATGCAGGAGCTTATGGACAGGATCAAAAGGGACGGCGTGGCGCTGAGCGAGCACGTTCTTCTTGTGGATAATTTTCTGAACCATCAGGTCGACCCCGTTCTCATGCAGCATATCGGCGAAGAATTCGCCCGCTATTTCGCAGGCCGCGGCGTCACCCGCGTTGCGACCATCGAATCCTCCGGCATCGCCCCGGCGACGATGACCGCGCTGGCGCTGGGCGTTCCGCTGGTGGTCATGAAAAAGGCTACCTCCGCCATTTTGAATAACGACGTGCTGCTCACCACGCGCGTGCATTCCTTCACCAAGAATATCGATTATATGCTCATGTGCAAGCGCTCCTTCCTGCCCGCAGGCGAAAAGGTGCTCTTCATTGACGATTTCCTCGCCAACGGCGAAGCGGGCTTTGGCGCGGCAAGGCTCATCGAAGAGGCCGGCAGCGAAGTGACCGGCATCGGCATCGTCATTGAAAAGAGCTTCCAGGACGGCGCGAAGAAGCTGCAGGAAGCCGGATACGACGTGTATTCTCTTGCCAAAGTCGCAAAACTGGGCGAAGGAGTGATCGAATTTGCATAAGCTTTCCGATGTGAAGCTGTTCATGCTGGATATGGACGGCACCTTCTATCTGGGCAACCGGATCATCCCCGGCTCGCTGGAGTTTATCGACGCGGTGGTAAAGTCCGGCCGCGATTACCTGTTTCTGACCAATAATTCCTCGCACAATGCCGACCACTATGTCAAAAAGCTGGAAAAGATGGGCCTTTCGGTGGAAAAGAGCAAGGTGCTCACCTCCGGCGAGGCCACCGCTTCCTATCTGCGCCGCACGTATCCGGGCAAAAAGGCGTTCGTTCTGGGCAACGAGTTCCTCTTTGCCGATCTTCGCGATGCGGGCATCGCTATCGATCAGGAAAACCCGGATTACGTGGTCGTCGGTTTTGATACCACCCTCGATTACGCCAAAATGACCGCCGTTTGCGATTTTGTGCGCGCGGGCCTTCCCTATGTGGCCACCCATCCGGACTGGAACTGCCCGACCGAGAGCGGCTTCATCCCGGATATCGGCGCGATCATGGCCTTTATCGAGGCGTCCACCGGCCGCAAGGCGGATATCGTCATCGGCAAGCCGGAGCGCGGCATCGTCGATGCGGCGCTGGAGCGCACCGGGCTGGAGGCGAAGGACCTGGCCATGGTGGGCGACAGGCTGTATACCGATATCGAGACCGGCAACCGCCACGGCATGACTTCCATCCTCGTCATGTCCGGCGAGACCACGCAGGCCATGCTCGAGGAGAGCGAGACCAAGCCGCACCTTTGCTTTGGCCGCCTTGCCGATATGATCGACCTTCTGTAAATGAACCAAAACGCGGGCGAGCGCTCCTGCTCTCCCGCGTTCGTCTTTGGGGGAAACCATATACAAAAACATCTGAATAAGCCCGATCTGCGCGCCGTGTCCGAAGCAATTCTGCTCTTCGGGCTCGCGCTGGTCTATATCCTTTTGTGCTTTCAGAACGCCGCCGGCTCTCT
>JAFQGN010000134.1 GCA_017398245.1 Clostridia bacterium
CGATAACCACGATGTCGATCGCGCCGGAGCGCACCAGCTCTTCGGTGATATCGAGCGCCTGTTCGCCGTTGTCGGGCTGAGCGACGTACAGCTCGTCGATATCCACGCCCAGCTTCTTGGCGTAGACCGGATCGAGCGCGTGCTCCGCGTCTATAAAGGCGGCGGTACCGCCCAGTTTCTGCGCCTCGGCGATGGCGTGCAGCGCGATGGTGGTCTTACCGGAAGATTCCGGGCCGTAGATCTCAATGATGCGGCCGCGCGGGAAACCGCCTACGCCCAGCGCAAAATCCAGATGCATGATGCCGGTGGGGATGACCTCCACCTGCGTGTTGGCGCTGTCGCCCAGCTTCATCAGCGAGCCCTTGCCAAAGTCCTTTTCAATTTTGCCCAGCGCGATCTCAAGCGCCTTCTTGCGCTCTTCGCCGAACTTCTGCGTTGCCAGTCCTTTTTCCTTTTTCTTATCTGCAGCCATGGTTTTACCCTCCATGTACGAATTTCGATGCGTATATTATAGCATCCTTCTGCGCATGATGCAACAGGGAAAACGAATTTTTAGCCGAAAATTGCGGGCCATTCGCCGGAGAAAACGGCGTGGGCGGGGCCAGTCATGAAGGCGGAAGAGGTTCCGTCCCAATCGATGCGAAGATCTCCCCCGGCCAGATGCACGGTGACGGGGCTTTGGCACAGGCCCATGCGGATAGCCTGCACGGCGCAGGCGGTGGCCCCGGTGCCGCAGGCCATGGTCTCGCCGGAGCCGCGCTCCCACACGCGCATGCGCAGTTCGTGCTCGTTTAAAACGGCGCAGAACTCGATATTGGCGCGGGCGGGAAAGACGGGGTGGTTTTCCAAAACGGGGCCGGCGGCGTAGAAGAGCGCGTCGTCGGGCTCGGAAAAGCAGACGGCGTGCGGGTTACCGATGCTGACGCAATGCAAAAGGAAGATATGCCCGGCGGCCTCAAGCCGGAGAGCCTGCGGGTCTTCGCACAAAACGGGCACGGAGGCGGCGTCGAAGCGGGGCGGGTCCATATCGACGGACGCGCCGGCGGCGACGCCGTCTTCGATCTGCATGCGCAAAAGCTTTATGCCGCTCTGCGTCTCGACGCGGATCGTTTCCTTTTTACATAGGCCGCTGTCGTACAGGAATTTGCCCACGCAGCGGATGCCGTTGCCGCACATGAGGGCTTCGGAGCCGTCGGCATTATAGATGCGCATGCGGGCGTCGGCAATGTGGCTTGGCAAAATGAGGATGAGGCCGTCCGCGCCGATGCCGGTGTGCGGCTTGGATAGCTCGACCGACAGCGCGGCAGGGTCGGCAGGCGGGGTCTGGCGGATGCAATCCACGTACACGTAATCGTTGCCCAGCGCGTGCATTTTTGTAAAGTGCATGGCTATCTCCGCCTTTCGTTTGCTGATGGGTTCAGTATAGAGGCGTGGGCGCGGGCTGTCAAGGGCGCCGGGGGACGGCGGGGGCATGGGTTACGCCGGGGGTACGCTGGTGTACACCAGGGACTCTGTCCCCGGACCCCTGCCAGAGGGAATGAGTCCCTCTGGACTCCTCAATTTGGGTATCCGTTTTTATTGCAAAAGAGAAAAGGTAGGCTATGCTTGCAGCATGGGCCGACCTTGCGTTTGGCAGGGAGTACTGCTTTGGCAAAAGGCTGGCCCGTGCGGTACGCGCTGCCAGCCTTTTCTATGCTTCGCTGTATATTAATTCCCTAATATGGGATTCTTAAGGGACAATGTCCCTTAAGCAGGGGTGCAGGGGGCGGAGCCCCTGCCGTTTCCCCCGGCGTTCCCTCGGCGTATCCCTGCCGTTTCCCCTGGCTTAGAGCAGGGGCAGGCCGTGCTCGGCAAAGAGGGCGCGGACTTCTTCGGGCCAGACGGAGACCTGCACCTCGGCCAGGTGCGCCTTGCGCAAAAGGAGCATGCACAGGCGGCTCTGGCCGATGCCGCCGCCGATGGTCAGGGGCAGCTTGTCTTCCAGGATAGCGGTGTGGAAGGGGCGTTCCATGCGCTCGAGCGCATCGGCCGCGCGCAGCTGGCGGAACATGGCTGAGGAATCGACCCGGATACCCATGGAGGAGATCTCCAGCGCGCACTGCAGCACGGGGTGCCAGTAGATCAAATCGCCGTTGAGGTTCCAGTCGTCATAGTCCGGGGCGCGGCCGTCGTGGCGCAGGCCGTCGGAAAGGGGCCAGCCGATCTGCGCGATGAAGACGGCCCCGCGCTCCTTGGCGATAAGGTTTTCACGCTGCTTGGCAGTGGTTCCCGGGTAGCGCTGGAGCAGCTCTTCGGAAGTGACGCAGTACAGCTCGGCCGGCAGCTGGGGCCGCAGCGCGGGGAAGCGGCTGAAGATGACGCTCTCGCTTTCGAGGATGGCGTCGTGGATCTTGCGGGCGGTGCGGAAGAGGTATTCCATGGTTCGCTGCTCGCGCAGGATGACCTTCTCCCAATCCCACTGGTCCACATAAATGCTGTGGATGTTGTCGGTCGTCTCATCGCGCCGGATGGCGTTCATATCGGTATAGATGCCCTCGCCGGGCTCGTAGCCGTAGCGGCCCAGCGCGTCGCGCTTCCATTTGGCCAGAGACTGCACGACCTGGATCTCCTCGCCGGGGGAATCGGGCGTATCGAAGACGACTTTGCGCTCCACGCCGTTCAAATCGTCGTTCAGGCCGGTATCGCGCCGTACGAACAGGGGCGCAGAAACGCGCGTGATGTTTAGTGCGCCGGAAAGCTGGCGCTGGAAGCAGTCCTTCAAGGTGCGGATGGCCTGCTGCGTGTATTTGAGCGAAAGGGCGCTTTCGTACCCTTCGGGAATATAATGGTTCTTGTGCATGGTAGGCCTCCTGTGGATAGTATGTGGAAAAGTATACATGGATTTGAACAGAAATGGTACCCTTTTGCGTCTAAAAGCAGAAATTTTCTGGACAAAGGGGACTGGAAAAGGGGATCTGGCGGGGATTGCCATGGCAATTATTGCAAATTTATTGCAAAAGATATAGCGTTTAGGAGAAAGATGTAGTATACTGGTAACTGACCGGATTCGGTTTTTTTTGGAGGGGTTTTGCGCCCCTGTGAGGATACAACGGACGAACGGCCCGCCATAAAGCGGCGCGGCAACGGAGGGAAAAATGGACTTACGAAAGTGGAAGAGGCTGCTGGCGGCAGCGGCGGCGCTGGCGATGCTGGCGGCCAGCGCGCCTGCGATGGCGGAAAACACCGCGAAGGTGACGGCGGACGGGCTGAAGGTATACACTACCCCATATGCCGACACGGCGCAGGTGGCCGGGACGATTCGCAAGGGCACCGAGGTGACGGTCAGCGCGGTGAGCAACGGGCTGGCGAAGATCGTGATCAAGGGCGAGATCTATTATGTGGATGCGAGCAAGCTCAGCTTCGGGGAGACGCCGGTTCCGGGCAACCCTACGGGCGGAAACGAGGGAGGCTCTTCCTCCGGCGGATCGTATACAGAAAAGGAAGCGACGGTAACGGCGGCGAAGCTGACGGTGTATGCTGCGGCGTCGAAGGCGTCGGAAGAGCTGGGCACGGTCTCCAAGGGCGTGCAGCTGACTGTGCTGGCGACGAGCGGCCAGTGGGCGTGCGTGCGCGTGGCGGGCAAGATCGGCTACTGCGCGTATGCGGGGCTGTCCGTCTACCCGGGCAGCGAGACCGCGCCGGAGCAGCCCTCGACCCAGCCGACCCCTACGCCGGATACTTCCGACAAGGAATACACGGTGAACGGGAAGGGAACGTGCATTGCGCTGGATGCGCTGCGCATGTACAAGCAGCCCAGCACCTTTGAGGGGTATTACGGTTCGTTCAAGGCCGGCACGCAGATCGAAGTGACTGCGGTGAGCGGCGAATGGGCGAAGATCAGCTACAAGGGCCAGACGGGCTATGTGCTGCGCGCGGGTCTGAGGCCGGCGACGCAGGCGGACGGCTCGACTTCCGACAATGCGGCAAGCGCGGCCGGATACACGCACCAGACCATCAACCAGACGACTTTGTATGCCAAGCCCGATACCAGTGCAAACGCGCTGAAGATCCTTCCCAGCGGCACGAAACTGACGGTGAAGGCGGTCAGCGGCGGCTGGGCGAAGATCGAATACAGCGGCGTGAACTGCTACGCGCTGGAGAAGAATCTGATCGAATCCACCGCAAAGGCGAGCGCGCTGGTGATCGTGGCGGAGGCGAAGGTATATTCCGCCGCAGGCACGAACGCTGCTGTGCTGGGCACGGTGAAGGAAGGCACGACGGTAGAGATCTACGCCGCCAAGAACGGCTGGGCGGGCCTTTTGTACAATAATAAAAAGGCCTACATGCGTACGGACGATCTGTATGCCGGGAACGTGACGTATTCCGCCCTGAAGGCGGGCGACAGCGGCACGAACGTGCAGGCGCTGCAGAACCGGCTGGAGACGCTGGGATATTTTGACGGCATTCCCGCCGGGAACTACGGTTCCATCACCACGGCGGCGGTAAAGCGGTTCCAGGAACAGAAGGGCCTGAACGCGACGGGCGTGGCCAACAACGCCACGCAAGCGGCCCTGTATTCCGAAAACGCGCAAAGGAGCATTCTGCTTGGGCAGACGCTGTCGGCGGGTTCGCCCTCGGCGTATGTAACTCGCCTGCAGACGCGCCTTCTGTACAAGAATTATTATGCCGACACGGTGGACGGCGATTACGGTGCGAACACCATCGCCGCTGTGCGCGCGTTCCAGAAAAATGCGAACCTGACGCAGACCGGCGTTGCTGACCCGGCCACGCTTAAGGCGCTGTTTGCTCCGGGCGCGCCCAAGGGCACCATAGAACGCCCGGCGGGCAGCAACGGCACGCCCTCTCTGGAGGCGCCGGATGTGACCAGCGATAACGAGGATATCGAAACCGTGATCCGCTATGCGCTGGCGCAGCTGGGCAAGCCCTATGTATACGGTTCTGCCGGCCCGAATTCGTTCGATTGTTCCGGCCTGACGTATTTCTGCTTCAAGAAGGTGGGCATCACGCTGCCGCGTTCGGCCTACGACGTGGGCTATTCCAGCGCGCTGGGCGAGAGGATCCCGTATGAGGAGCTCAAGCGCGGCGACATCGTGTGCTTCAATACGATTTCGGACAGCGATCTGAGCGACCATGTGGGCATTTATCTGGGCGAGGGCAAGTTTATTCACGCGCCGCATACCGGCAGCGATGTGATCGTCGCCTCGATGGCGTCCGGCTATTATGTGCGCAACTATTCCTGGGCGCGCAGGGTCATCAAGTAAATTCATATGCGAAGTGTGCGGGAGGGGCCTTTCTTTAGAAAAAGAAATGCCCCTCCCGCGCCCTCTCCAAAGAAACCGGTTAAGGGTCTTTGGAGATACTTGCGAAAGGATCGGCGGCAGCGATTGTTTGTCGGCACTGCCGACCTTTAAGAAAAGGGGTTCTCACATTCTCCTGAAAAGAAACCGGTTATTGGGCTTGTAATTTTGGTGAAAGGATGCGTGGCAGCAAATGTCACTAGCCACAGGCCGCCCCGGCTCAAACAGTATGTTTAGCCGGGCTTGTTTTTATATGATAGAAGTTGTACCACCCAGTTGAAGGGTGAAGGAGAATCATTCCCCCCTTCCGAGGGTCCGGGGCGAGAAGGCCTGCCTTATCTCTTAAGAAGGTATAGGGCAGAACCCATCGTATCCCTAAACTCTCCTGCCAATAACCGACGCAAAGGCCGGCCCACTCGGAACGAGTTGCCGGCCTATTTCTATATGATAGAAACTGTACCCCCAATTGAGGGGTGAAGGGGGAATCATTCTCCCTTCCGAGGGTCCGGGGCGAGAAGCCCCGGCATAACCCTTAGCAGAGCCTCGCCGTCACTTCACCTTGCGCCTGTAGAACAGGTAGGAGTACGCCACCGGCGCGATCACCATCAGCACGACGATCGGCAGAAATACCCATACCTGCTCAAGCCACGCCGTTGCGAGGATCACCACGCCCGCAGCCATCCACAGCCGCCCGGCAAACCTGTGCGTCGCGTTCCAGTTTTCCACGTCGCTGAGCGTCCACGGGATCTTGATGCCCACCGTGTAGTTCTGCCTGCTCTTGGGCAGATAATTGCCGGCCACCACAAACACGACGCCGATCAGCAGCATAAGGTAAAGCCCGACGTTCAGCTCGTGCCCTAGCGCGACCGCATATATCAGTCCACCGCACAAAATCGATATCGCCGGGCAGATCCAGAGCACGAGCCCCATGATCTTCCCGCTGATGTTGGCATACTTCGGGTCCGACCGCGTGCCGAACACGCACGCAAGATGCAGCGCCATGATGATCAGCGGCAGCCCGAACACGGCAAAGGGCTTGCTGCTCCAGCCGTCGGGCCGGTTATCCGGGCCGAAATGCGTGGGCATCGGGTCCGGCAGTGCATCCCAAAGGATCAGCCCGAATGCGATCGGCACAAGGCACAAAAGCGCCGTCAAAACGATCATCCTATTATTCTTCATCACTCGTTCCCCCTCTCAGATCCGTGATCCACAGCATGATCTCCTCCAGAACCGACGCGTTCAGCTCGTATATGATGTACTTGCCCTCGCGCCGGTCGTGGATCAGCTCCGCCTCCTTCAGCACCGATAAATGCCGGGAGACTGCCGCAAAGCTCATCTCGAATTTCTGCTCGATCTCGCCCGCGCTCATCTGCCCGGCCTTGAGCATGTTCAGTATCTCGCGCCGGGTCGGATCCGCCAGCGCCTTGAGCGTCTTTTGCAAACTCACCCGAATCACTCCTTTCATTTCACATTTAACTTTAACGTCAAATAAAGTATAGCATCTCTATGCCCTTCTGTCAATTCACATTATTGTTAAATGTAGCTGATGACACCGGTCGGCAGTGCCGTCAGACGGAAGAGGGGTTGGATCAAAACGAAAGGCTGGCCCGCGCAGTGCACGTTGCCAGCCTTGTACTGTATAGAATAGAAGCAACGATGCCCCAATATGGGATTGCAAAGGGAGAGACGCAAACCGCGAAAGATCCTTTGGCAGAGGGTGGGACGGAGTTCCACCGTATCCCCGCGGACTGTGTCTGTTGAAAAGCTGCTGTCAGACGGAAGAGGGGTTGGATCAAAACGAAAGGCTGGCCCGCGCAGTGCACGTAGCCAGCCTTGTACTGTATTGAATAGAAGCAACGATGCCCCAATATGGGATTCTTAAGGGACAATGTCCCTTAAGCGGGGATGCAAGGGGCAGAGCCCCTTGCCGGGTGCAGGGCAGCGCCCTGCCAGAGTCCCTTTGCGCTGCTCCTCTCACAGCGTGAACAGTTCGCAGGTGTTTGCCGGGATATGCAGCGCGAGCGGCCGTC
>JAFQGN010000135.1 GCA_017398245.1 Clostridia bacterium
CAATTCTTCGCAAAACCGCATCCGGAGCGGCATTATATAGGAAATAAAACAATCAAACGCGGCCGCTTTGGCGACAGGCAGCAACATGACGACAACGATCATGCGGCTAATACAGCAAATTTACGTAAATACGGACCTTTTGCGTGCATGAGCCCATTCAGCGTCCGTTTGCATGCATATTTTTCCGAACATTCGGATTTTGACTGAGCTTCTAACAATTATTGCAGTCAAATATAACGTACGATCGGGGAACATGCATTGACAATAGTTCGATGTTCGTGATACCCTTTATGACAGGAGAAGCTTGTGCTCTGCGGCGCGGTCTCCGAACGGCAAAGAGACAGACTTTGCCGCCTCAACACATCAGAGCGGAGGAATATACATGCGCAAAGTTGCCGTGATCATGGGTTCCGACAGCGATCTTCCGATCGTGGAAAAAGCGATCAACACCCTGGCTTCTTACGAAGTCCCCTATGAAGTACATATTTTCAGCGCGCATCGTACCCCGGTGGAAGCGCGTGAGTTTTCCATCAACGCCCGCAAAAACGGGTTCGGCGCGATCATCGCCGCCGCAGGCATGGCTGCTCATCTGGCCGGCGCCATTGCCGCGAACACGACTTTGCCTGTGATCGGCATTCCGATCGCCTCCGGCGGGCTGGGCGGCATGGACGCCCTGCTGGCCACCGTGCAGATGCCCACTGGCATCCCGGTATCCACCGTGGCAGTGAACGGAGCGGCGAATGCAGCGCTCATCGCCATCCAGATCCTCGCCGTTTCTGACGAAGCTCTTGCCGCAAAGCTGGATGAGCAGCGTGCAAAGGGCGCGGAAAAGGTTCTGGCCAAGAACGCGGAAGTTGAGGCAAAATACAATCGATAAACGATCCCGTAGGAGGGAAATTACGCAATATGGGTGGTTTTTTCGGAGCGGCTCTGAAGCACGACGCGATGCTGGACGTCTTTTTCGGAGTGGATTATCACTCTCATCTGGGCACGCAGCGCGCCGGTATGGCCGCATTCAGTGACGAAATCGGGTTCCAAAGAGAGATCCACAACATCACCAATTCCCCGTTCCGTACGAAATTCGAAGGCATTGTGGACGAAATGCACGGAACGAGCGCGATCGGCTCCATTTCCGATACGGACGCGCAGCCGATCTTAATCCGTTCGAACCTTGGCACGTACGCCATTTCGACAGTCGGCAAGATCAACAATTCCGAGGCGCTGGTCAAGCAGTTCCTCTCCTTCTCCGGCGGACATTTCGACGCCATGACCGGCGGAAGGATCAACTCTACCGAGCTGGTCGCTGCAATGATCAACCAGAAGAGCAGCTTTGCTGCAGGCATCCGCTTTGCGCAGGATATCATCGAAGGTTCGATCTCCATCCTGCTGCTGTGCGAGGACAAGAGCCTGATCGCTGCACGCGACAAATACGGCCGCACACCGGTGATCATTGGCAAAAACGAAGCAGGACACTGTGTTTCGTTCGAATCGTTCGCTTTTGAAAAGCTGGATTATACGAAATACATGGAACTTGCTCCCGGTGAGATCGTAAGGATCACTCCGGAGGAAGTAACGCAGCTTGCGCCGGCTTCGCAGGAAAAGCGCATCTGCTCGTTCCTGTGGACGTATTACGGCTATCCCACTTCTTCTTATGAAGGAATGAACGTGGAGTTGATGCGCATGCGCAGCGGCGAGCTGATGGCGCAGCGCGAAATGGAAGACGGCACGCTGCCGGACGTCGATTACGTCTGCGGCATTCCGGATTCCGGCACCCCGAACGCGATCGGTTATTCCAACAAGAGCGGCATCCCCTATGCCCGCCCGTTCATCAAGTACACGCCCACATGGCCGCGTTCCTTTATGCCCAGCAGCCAATCGGAACGCAACCGCGTGGCGAAGATGAAGCTGATCCCCGTGCAAGAACTGATTGAAGGCAAAAAGCTGCTGTTTGTGGACGATTCCATCGTTCGCGGAACGCAGCTGCGCGAAACAGTCGAATTCCTGTATGAAAACGGCGCGAAGGAAGTGCATATGCGCTCGGCCTGCCCGCCGATCCTGTTCAGCTGCAAGTACCTCAATTTCTCGCGCAATACCAGCGAAATGGATCTGATCGCAAGAAAGATCATCATGGAGCTGGAGGGCGAAGAGGGCTTCAAGCACCTTGCGGAATACAGCAGCAGCCGTCATGAGCGCGGAAAACTTCTGCGCAAGACGATCTGCGATAAATTCCACTTCTCTTCTCTGGAATTCCAGTCGCTGGATCTTCTGGAAGAATCTATCGGATTGAATCAGTGTGAACTTTGTACATATTGCTGGAACGGAAAGGAATGATCTTCAATGTCCGGTATCATCTCCAAGTCTGACAGCTACGCAGCCGCCGGCGTCGATATCACTGCCGGTTACAAGGCCGTAGAACTGATGAAGAAGCACATCGCCCGCACCACCGAGGGCATGAACCTGGAAACCATCGGCGGTTTTGGCGGCACTTTCCCGCTGCGCCTGGCCGGTATCAACAACCCTGTGCTGGTTTCCGGCACCGACGGCGTGGGCACCAAGCTGCGCATTGCCATGCTGATGGACAAGCACAACACCATCGGCATCGACTGCGTTGCCATG
>JAFQGN010000136.1 GCA_017398245.1 Clostridia bacterium
AGGTGCTTGCCATGGACAGCTTCTGGTCAAGCTTTGTGCAGACGACGCAGGAACTCTATTCCAGCCGTTCCATCCGCTTTCGCAAGGACAACGCGGCGCTGTGGATCGGGCAGATCGGCGTACAGCCGGGCATGAAGGTGCTGGAGATGGGCTGCGGAGGCGGCCTGTTCTGCCACCGCATCAAGCAGGCCGTTCCGCAGGTTGAGATCACCGGGCTGGATTTTGACGAAGGCCACATCCGCTTTGCAAAGGATAAGACGGCGCAGCTGGGGCTGGATTGCGAGTTCGTATGCGGCGATGCGCTTGCCGCGCCTTATGCCGACGAAACGTTCGACCTCGTGTTTTCCTATACCGTGGCCGAGCATCTGCCGCCGGAAAAATTCTTTGCCGAGCAGAAGCGCCTGCTCAAGCCGGGCGGCCGTATCTGCGTGATGGGCGTGCGCCCGCGGCTGAATCTGCGGCAGGCTCCCGCGCCCTCTTCGCCCGAGGAGGACGCGCTCTGGGAAAAACTCTGGAAGGACGTGCCCGACATGGACAGACAGCGCAACGTGGGCGGCTATGCCATGGGCGAGCGCGAATACCCGCAGCGGCTGGAGGCGGCGGGCTTCAAAAACGTGACCGCGAATCTCTTTACCGTGATGGATTTTGCGCCCGACAGCGCGGATATTGCGCCCGAAATCGCGCGGGAGATGATCGAGGACAGGCGCACGGGCATGCTCGAGCCGATGAAAAAAGCCCTCTCGCTGCGGCCGGACAACCTGACCGCCGAAGAGAAGCAGAAATTGCTGGGCTTTATCAACGCGCATGCGGACGAACGCATGGCAAAGTACGAAGCCGGCGAGCATCTTTGGGATTTTACCACCTCCACTGTGCTGTGCGTTTGCGGCACAAAGTAAAATAGAGCCGGAAAGGCCGCATTTGAACAGAATGCGGCTTTTCTTTCGCCTGTTTCTGTGGTAAGATAAGCTATACCACTATAGTGGGGAGTGATGTGCATGACGATCGGCGTAGTGTCCAGATCGTTCCCGGAAATGACCAACGCACAGTGTGCGCAGTTCATGAAAGAAAACGGCTTCGGCCCGACGGAGCTGTGCCTTACGGCTACGGATTCCAAATACTGGGCCTACAACGGCCGCAGCGATATTTCCGATATGACGGACGAGCGCTTTGCGGATATCGTGAAGACGTACCGCGATGCGGGCATTGAAGTGGCTGCGCTGGGCGTGTTTACGAACATGATCGCGCACGATGAGGCCGAGCTGCGCGCCAATATCGAATTTTTCAAGGCGCATATCCGCTGGGCGGGCCAGAACCGCATCCCCTTTGTGTCCACGGAATGCGGCTTCAATACCGATCACCGCGGCATCAACGCAAGCGTCTATGAATCGGACTTCGATCTGCTCAAAAAGACGCTTGCCGAGCTTTTGGAAGAATGCGAAAAGTGGGACGTGTGCCTCGCTCTTGAGACATGCGTGCTGGACATCGTGCCTTCCGCTAAGCGTGCGCGCGACTTGATCTGCCAGATCGGCTCGCCCCGGCTCAAGCTGCTGCTCGACCCGGCAAACCTGATCGCCAATTCCTCGGAAGAGGATATGTACCGCTATTGCGCCGAGCACATCGGCTATTTCCATGGCAAGGACCGCCATGTGAACGATACGTACGGTCGCTGCGTGGGCGACGGCGAGATCGACTGGGTCAAGTTCATGAAGCTGTATCACGAGCATTGCGAGGGCAGGCCCGTCATTCTCGAATATGTCAACAAGGACAACGTCTGCATGATCCGCGATCGCCTCGCCGAGTTCGACCGTCAGGCGCAGGCATAGGGGTACGTTAGGGGCGCTGCCCCTAAGACCCTGCCAAAGGGATTTCATCCCTTTGGAATCCCATATTAGGGGATAGGCATATACCGGCCTTGCGCAGCCCGGCCCAAGGCGGCATTAGCCTTTGCCGGGCAAAACCCACTTTGAATATGGAGCGTTTTTCCGCTTCCGCTATATGAATTACCCCAAATTGAGGTTTGCAAAGGGAATCATTCCCTTTGCCGAGGGGGCCGGGGGCGAGCAGCCACCGGCGTTCCCTAGCGTCTCTTAGCCCGGCCCAAGGCGGCGTTAGCCTTTGCCGGGCAGAACCAACCATGATTGTGGAGCGTTTTTTTTGCTTCTGCTACATAATTTGTCCCCCAATTGAGGGATCCAAGGGGAATCATTCCCCTTGGCAGGGGTCTGGGGACGGAGTCCCCGGCGTTCCCTTCCCTCGCCCCTACAGAAAGGAAGAGTTTGAAATGGAAGTCAGAACCCGATTTGCGCCCAGCCCGACGGGCTATATGCACCTTGGCAACCTGCGCACCGCGCTGTACACCTATCTGTACGCCCGCCGCATGGGCGGCAAGTTCATTCTGCGCATTGAAGACACCGACCAGGAGCGCGAAGTGGAAGGCGCCGTGGACGTGATCTACAATTCTCTGCGCACCGCCGGCCTATCTCACGATGAAGGCCCGGACGTCGGCGGCCCCTGCGGCCCGTATGTGCAGTCCCACCGCAAGGATACGTACCTGCCCTACGCCAAGGAACTGGTGGAAAAGGGCGGCGCGTATTACTGCTTCTGCACCAAGGAGCGTCTTGATGAAGAGCGCGCCAAGGCCGAAGCCAAGGGCGAGACCTTCAAGTACGACAAGCACTGCCTGCACATGAGCAAGGAAGAAGTGGAAGCGCGCATCGCCGCTGGCGAGCCGTATGTCATCCGCCAGAACATCCCCACCGAGGGCAAGGCCGGCTTTGACGACGTGATCTATGGCCATGTTGAGGTGGATTGCGATACGCTGGATGACAACATCCTCATCAAGGCCGACGGCCTGCCTACCTACAACTTCGCCAACGTTATCGACGATCATCTCATGGGCATCACCCATGTCATGCGCGGCAACGAATATCTGTCCTCCGCGCCGAAGTACAACCTGCTGTACGAGGCCTTCGGCTGGACCCCGCCGACCTATGTGCACCTGACCCCTGTCATGGCAAACGCGCAGCGCAAGCTCTCCAAGCGCAAGGGCGACCCTTCCTTTGAAGACCTGCTCTCTCAGGGCTATCTCACCGAGGCCATCATCAACTACATGGTGCTGCTGGGCTGGTCCCCGCGCGGCGAAAGGGAATTCTTCACTCTGGCCGAGCTCGAGCAGGCGTTCGATCTGGAAGGCTTGAGCAAGTCTCCCTCCATTTTCGATACCGTTAAGCTCAACTGGTTCAACGCCGAGTATATCCGCAAGCTCACGGAGGAAGAGTTCCTTGCCAAGGCGACCCCGTGGCTGGAAAAGGCGCTCGACCCGGCGAAGTTTGATTTCAAGCGCATTGCGCAGCTGCTGCAGGCGCGCACGGAAGTGCTCAACCAGATTCCGGACATGGTCGCGTTCCTGGCCGAAATGCCGGAATACGATGTGGAACTGTTCACGCACAAGAAGATGAAGACCAACGCCGAGATCTCTCTGGAGATCCTGACCGCGCTCAAGCCCGTGCTGGAGAGCGTGGAAGATTGGACTGAGACCAACCTGCACGATATCGTGATGGCGTGGATCGCCGAGAGCGGCCGCAAGAACGGCACTGTGCTCTGGCCGCTGCGCATCGCCGTGGCCGGCGTGGCCAACACCCCCGGCGGCGCGTTCGAGATTCTCTACCTGCTGGGCAAGGAAGAATCCATGGCCCGCATGGAAAAGTCCATCGCCAAGCTGCAGGGCTGATGAGTACGCCGGGGCTGCTCGCCCCGAACCCCGCCAAAGAGGCTCCGCCTCTCTGGACTCTCTGGCAGGGGGAATGATTCCCCCTGCACCCCTCAATATTGGGGAATACAGTTCTACCGACATAAAGAATCAGGCTGGCAACGCTTAACAGCGTGGGCCAGCCTTTCGTTATGTCAAGGGGTACGGCGGGACTCTATCCCGCACCCTGCCAAGGGTCAACGACCCTTGAGAATCCCATATTGGGGAGAATAATATCTAATCAAATATAGAACAAGGCTGGCAGCACGTACCGTGCGGGCCAGCCTTGCGCTATGAATAAGCACACGTTATCTACTGTTAGGCGGCAGC
>JAFQGN010000137.1 GCA_017398245.1 Clostridia bacterium
CCCTGAAGAGCGTAAGCTGCAGAGGCTGTTCCGCACGCCGGAAGCCTGCCGCCTGATCAAGCGCTGCAACGACTTTGGCGCTGGCGGCGTTTCCGTCGCTATCGGCGAGCTGGCCGACGGTCTTGAGATCGATCTGAACGCCGTGCCGCGCAAGTACGACGGTCTGGACGGCACCGAGCTGGCCATTTCCGAATCTCAAGAGCGCATGGCCGTCGTCGTTGAGGCGAAGGACGTCGAGCGCTTTATGGAACTTGCGTATCAGGAAAACCTGGAAGCGACTGTTGTTGCAAAAGTCACCGAAGAGCCGCGCATGGTCATGCACTGGAACGGGCGCACGATCTGCAATATTTCCCGTGAGTTCCTGAACTCCAACGGCGCCGAAAAGCACATCGATATCAAAGTTGCCCGCGGTTCCATGGCCGAAAAGGCCGTTCCGGCATGCTTTGCCGAGGGTATGAAGGCTCTGGCCGGCGATCTGAACGTGTGCTCCAAGCGCGGTCTTTCCGAACGATTCGACTCCACCATCGGCGCCGGCTCCGTTCTGATGCCCTTTGGCGGCAAGAGGCAGCTGACCCCCTCCCAGGCGATGATCAACAAGGTTTCCGTCGAGCATGGCGATACGCAGAATTGCTCGTATATGGCGTGGGGCTATAACCCCTATGTGATGGAAAAGAGCCCGTATCATGGCGCATATCTGGCGGTTGTCGAATCCGCTTCCAAGCTGATCGCCTCCGGCGCGAGCACTGCCGATACCTACCTCACCTTCCAGGAATACTTCGAAAAGCCGATGAAGGCGGCCGAGCGCTGGGGCAAGCCGCTGTCCGCTCTGCTTGGCGCTCTGCGCGCGCAGAAGGATCTGGGCATTGCTGCAATCGGCGGTAAGGATTCTATGTCCGGCTCCTTTGAAAAGCTGGATGTACCGCCCACGCTGGTCTCCTTCGCCGTAACCACCGGAACGATCCCGGAGGTCGTCTCACCCGAGTTCAAGAGGGCCGGCTCCACCGTCTGCCTTGTTAAGCCCGTCACCGCTCCCGACGGCCTGCCGGACGCCTCCTCTCTGAAGGGTGTTTTCGAGCAGGTACACGGCCTGATGGCCGAGGGCAAGGTCCTCGCCGCGTGGACTCCGGGCTTTGGCGGCATTGCCGAGGGCGTCATGAAGATGAGCATGGGCAACGGTTTGGGCTTTGAATATGCTGAAGGGCTTGATCTGGAGACCGTTTTCGGATACAACTACGGCTCCTTCATCCTCGAAATGGCCGAAGGTACCGTCGGCACCGTGATCGGCAAGACTACCGCTGAGGATGCGTTCGTCTTTGGCGAGGAAAAGATCAGCCGCAGCGAGATCGAAAGCATCTACGAAAACAAACTGGAGAGCGTATACTCCTGCAATATCAAGACCGATGCCAAGCCGGTCGAATCCTTCTCCTTTGAGGCGAAGGAACGCGTTGCTCCGGCGATCAAAGTCGCCAAGCCGCGCGTGCTGATCCCGGTCTTCCCGGGCACCAACTGCGAATACGACAGCGCGAAGGCTGCCGAAGCGGGCGGGCTGGAAGCTGAGATCTACGTGATCAACAACCTTTCCGCAGAAGCGGTCGCCCGCAGCGTGGACGAGTTCGCCAAGAAGCTCTCTCAGAGCCAGATCGTGTTTATCCCCGGCGGCTTCTCCGGCGGCGACGAGCCCGATGGTTCTGCCAAGTTCATTACCTCCTTCTTCCGCGCACTGCCGGTCAAGGAGCAGGTGGGTGAGCTGATGGACAACCGCGGCGGCCTGATGCTGGGTATCTGCAACGGCTTCCAGGCGCTGGTCAAACTTGGCCTCGTGCCCTATGGCAAGATCACCGAGCCGGATCCGAACGCGCCCACCCTCACCTTCAACGTGATCAACCGCCACCAGAGCCGCCTTGTGCGCACCAGGATCGCTTCCAACAAGAGCCCGTGGCTGGCCAATACCAATGTTGGTGAAGTGTACACCGTACCGATCTCCCACGGCGAAGGCCGCTTCTACACCGATGAGGCCACCGCTCTTGCTCTGGCTGCCAATGGCCAGATCGCCACGCAGTATGTGGACGAAAACGGCGCGCCGACCATGGACATCCGCTGCAACCCGAACGGCTCCATCATGGCTATCGAGGGCATCACCTCTCCGGACGGCCGTGTGCTGGGCAAGATGGGCCACAGCGAGCGCATCGGCAAAGGCCTGTACAAGAACGTGGACGGCGAATACAATATGAAGCTGTTCCAGTCTGCCAAGGAGTATTTCCGCTAAATCAAAACTGCGCCTGGGCGGCAGCGCATCCTTTACCTGCCGCCCGGCGCAAACTACAATACCTTTGAGGAGGAATTCGGACATGGCTATGATGACCGATATCGAAATCGCCCAGTCTACTCCCATGAAGCACATCAGCGAGATCGCCAAAGTTGCCGGTATCGACGAAGAGGCTCTTGACCTGTATGGCCGCTATAAGGCCAAGGTCGACCCGGCTCTGTGCAAGAGCGCGAAGACCACCGACGGCAAGCTGATCCTTGTGACCGCGATCACCCCCACCCCGGCCGGCGAAGGCAAGACCACCACCAGCATCGGTCTGGCAGATGCTCTTCGTCAGATCGGCAAGAATTCCATCGCGGCTCTGCGCGAGCCCTCCCTCGGCCCGGTCTTCGGCGTTAAGGGCGGCGCAGCCGGCGGCGGCTGGGCGCAGGTCGTTCCCATGGAGGATATCAACCTGCATTTCACCGGCGATTTCCACGCCATCGGCGCGGCGAACAACCTGCTTGCCGCCATGCTGGACAACCACATCCATCAGGGCAATGAGCTGGGCATCGATTCCCGCCGCATCACCTGGCGCAGGTGCGTGGATATGAACGACCGTCAGCTGCGCAATATCGTCAACGGCCTCGGCGGCGCTTCCAACGGCGCACCGCGCGAGGACGGATATGATATTACCGTGGCCAGCGAAGTTATGGCTACCCTTTGCCTCGCCAGCGGCCTTTCCGATCTGAAGGAACGCCTTGGCCGCATCATCGTGGGCTACAACTTTGAAGGCAAGCCCGTGACCGCCGGCGATCTGAAGGCTCATGGCGCAATGGCGGCTCTGCTCAAGGAAGCCATCAAGCCGAACCTTGTTCAGACTCTGGAAGGTACCCCGGCGCTTGTGCACGGCGGCCCGTTCGCCAACATCGCGCACGGCTGCAACAGTGTGATCGCCACCAAACTGGCGATGCGCCTTGGCGATTATTGCGTGACCGAAGCCGGTTTCGGCGCGGATCTGGGCGCTGAAAAGTTCCTGGATATCAAGTGCCGCATGGCTGGCCTGAGGCCCTCTGCCGTCGTCGTCGTCGCCACTATCCGCGCGCTGAAAATGCACGGCGGCCTGAAGAAGACCGAACTGGGCGGCGAGAACCTGGAAGCTCTTGCAACCGGCATGCCGAACCTGATGCGCCATGTGCACAACATTACCGATGTATACGGCCTGCCCTGCGTGGTCGCCATCAACCGCTTCCCCACCGATACCGACGCAGAGATCGCTCTGGTGCGCGAAGAGTGCTCCAAGGCAGGCGTGAACGTTGCTCTGTCCACCGTGTGGGCGGACGGCGGCAAGGGCGGTATCGAAATGGCTGAAGAAGTGGTACGCCTGTGCGAAACCGAAAACAACTTTGCATTCTCTTACGATACTGAGCTCCCCATCCGCGAAAAGCTGGCGACCATCGTTAAGCGCATCTACGGCGGCAAGAACGTCGTGCTCACCCCCGATGCGAAGAAGCAGGAGAAGCGCCTGACTGAAATGGGCTATGGCAACCTGCCCATCTGCATGGCCAAGACCCAGTACTCCTTCTCGGACGACCCCAAGAAGCTGGGTGCGCCGGAAGGCTTTACCGTAACCGTGCGCAATCTCAAGATCAGCGCCGGCGCCGGCTTCATCGTTGCACTGACCGGCGAGATCATGACCATGCCCGGTCTGCCGAAGGTTCCGGCTGCCGAAAAGATCGATATCGACGACAGCGGACGCATCAGCGGCCTGTTCTAAGCGATGGCCACTTTGCATGACAGCCGTTTGATTGAATCCATGCGCGGTTTGAAGGACACGCGCAGGCTGATTTACTGCGCGCTCTTGATCGCGCTGCAGACTGCACTGAACTCTCTTGCCGCAATCCCATTAGGCAGTACGATCCGCATCACGTTCGGTTATCTCGCCGTCGCGGTGAACGCAGTGCTGCTCGGGCCGTTTCCTGCTATGGCAGGTGCGGTGGTTGCTGATCTGCTCGGCTGTATCATTCGCCCTATGGGGCCGTTCTTCCCTGGATTCACGCTCTCTGCCGGGCTTGGCGGTTTGATTTACGGATTAGCGTTTTATCGCCGCAATGTGAACATTTGGCGTGTGCTGGCCGCGAAGCTTGTGATCGATGTGTGCATCAATATCGTGCTCAACACGCTTTGGCTGAAGATCCTGTATGGGAACGCGTTCTTTGCCTTGCTGCCGAGCAGGCTAATCAAAAACCTGATCCAATACCCGATTGATGTGCTTCTGCTTTTGCCGGTCGTTCGCTGGTGCGGCGCGATAAGGCCGAAGCTGCGCTTGTAAGATCTCCAAACGTACAGCGTGCAATCTGTCTAAAACAGGTTGCACGCTGTTTCATATTACAGTATAATAATGAAACCAAGTATGTCGGGAGGGATGGACGGCATGGACTGGGCGGCAATTGACGAACGAGCGGCGAAGTTGATGAAAACTCGCAAGGCACACAGAGAACGCGAGCGCGGCTTTGTGTACTATCACGGTAAACGCGTGGCTAACAGCGCGCTGGAATTGCGCAGGTTGATCCTGCCGGAGGATCCGAGCGGCGATACTGCATTACGGCTTGCAGGTATGTTTCACGACGTTGGCAAGGGCCTTTCCCCGCATGCGCAATACGGCGCAGTCATCTTGCCGGAAGCTGTCAAGGATCTTGTAGATGATGCAGAGCTGATCCGGCAGGCTGCGCAGATGATCGCTCACCATGGCGACAGACAGATTGGCGAAAGTCCATACGATATCTGGACACAGCTGCTTCAGGACGCAGACCTGCTCGACCACAGCGGCAGCTATGGCGTTTGGATGAACGCGCAGTTTTATTCGTATTTTGATGGCTGCATGACCGACGGTGCGAAATTCCATTCCGAAACATCCGAACAGTATTATAACGATAACGTTGATCTGCTCAATTTTGATATTTCCAAGAAGATCTTTCGGGACAAGATCGACGCGGAGCAGGCTTTTTTCATGCGTGCTGCACTAGAAGCCGAAGGCCTGTTCCCCGGCTATTGTGCATTACGATAAAAGTTTATCTTATTCGTTATCCTTCATATTTTTCGCTCAACGCGTACGAAAACAGCAGTTGACGCAAGTCTGTTTTTGTTTTCCTGCAAAATGTATAAAAACGGTGAACAACACTCTGTTCACCGTTTTTGCGTATGAAGTTCATCTTCATTGGGTATAATATGGTTGCAGAGAAATGAGACAGAGTCCTCTTCAACAACCTCAACGAGAAGCCCCGAGGCGTTTGCTTCG
>JAFQGN010000138.1 GCA_017398245.1 Clostridia bacterium
CCAGCGGCCTGAACCGCAATATCGTGCAGTGCCTTGTGGATAACGATATCCCGCTCAAGTTCAACCACACCGTCACCGCCGTTCTGGGCAAAGAGCGCGTCGAGGGCGTCGTCGTGAGCGAGGTCGACCCCGCCACCAAGAAGCCCATCCCCGGCACCGAGGAGACCATCGCTTGCGATACCCTGCTCCTCTCCGTCGGCCTCATCCCGGAAAACGAGCTGTCTCTGGCCGCCGGCATCCAGATGGATCGCGTCACCAGCGGCGCCGTGGTCGACGAGACCAGGCAGACCTCCATCCCCGGCGTGTTCGCATGCGGCAACGTTCTGCATGTGCACGATCTGGTCGATAACGTCTCCGCCGAATCCGCGCTGGCCGGCGCTGCTGCCGCGAAGTACGCCATCGACGGCCCCAAGGCCACCGAGTGGTTCTCCGTCAAGGCCGAAAACGGCGTGCGTTACACCGCTCCCCAGAGGCTCAGCAAGGGCGCCGAGGGCAAGGCCGAGCTGTATTTCCGCGTGGGCAACCCCGTTAAGGGCGCCACGGTGGAAGTTCGCTGCGGCGATAAGGTTCTGGCAAAGCGCAAGAAGCAGATCATGCTTCCCGGCGAAATGGAAAAGATCGCGATCGAGCTTGGCGATGTGACGGGCGATGTGACCGTCACCCTCGCCTGACGCGGAAGGAGAGTTGGAAACATGGAAACGCGTGAAATGACGTGCATCATCTGCCCCATGGGCTGCCAGCTCCGCGTGACGCGCGATGGCGACAGCATCACTGTGACGGGCAACACCTGCAAGCGCGGCGAAACCTACGGCATTCAGGAGCTCACCATGCCCATGCGCACGGTGACCACCTCCGTGCTGTGCAAGGGCGGCGACCGTCCGGTCGTCTCCTGCAAGACCGCCACCCAGATCCCGAAGGCGAAGATAGAAGAAGTGCTGGAAGCCTGCAAGCAGGCCAAGGTGCAGGCCCCGGTCCGCGTGGGCGATGTGCTCATCGCCAATGCTGCCGGCGCGGGCAGCGATATCGTCGCCACCTGCAACGCCGACAAGATCTGAAAATAACAAATATACCGCAGGGCTGTCGAAATTTCGGCAGCCCTTTTGTGTTATAATGTGCAGGTAAGTGTTTTTCTGCAAACGAGGCAAAACGGGCAAATTTTTCCATGAAAACCGGGTAGCGCATTTTGCTTAAACGCCCTTAAATGGCAGTTTTTGCACGAAAAATGCAGAAGAATGCACACTAAAAATCGGTGTTTTTTGCCCGAAACGGGACTTTTCGGGCGAATATCTGCCGCCCCTTGACAAAATGGGATAGATTCATTTTTTGATGGAGGATGTTGCGATGCTGCAGGTGAACGGCCTGACGAAATATTACGGAAAAGTGCGCGGCGTGCACGACGTGAGTTTTGATGTCGCGTCCGGCGAGATCTTTGGATTCATCGGCCCGAACGGCGCGGGAAAATCCACCACGATCCGCTGCATTATGGACCTTGTACCCAAAAACGGCGGTGAAGTGCTGCTTGACGGCCACGTTTTTGACAGACATACGCCCCGTAGGAAGGCGCTTGTGGGCTATCTGCCCAGCGAGATCACGCTCTACGGAGATCTGCGCGTGCGCGATATCATCCGCTTCAACGGCCGCTTCTATAAGAATATCGACGAGGCGTACCTCGGCCGGCTCATCCGCAGGCTCGATATCGATATTTCTCGAAAAATCAGCGATCTTTCGCTCGGAAATCGAAAAAAAGTGGGCATCGCGCTTGCCTTGATGCACCGGCCCAAGCTGATTTTGATGGACGAGGCTTCTTCTGGGCTGGATCCGCTCATGCAAGAAGCATTTTACGAGATCCTGCGCGAAGAGCGCGAGCGCGGCACGGCGATCTTCTTTTCCTCGCACAATCTGAGCGAAGTCCGCCGCCTGTGCGACCGCGTGGCCATCGTGCGCGAAGGCCAGATCGGCATGATGGACACGATCGAGAACATTGTGAACGGCTTCGTGCACCTGGTCACGCTGGAGTGCAGCGATGCGGCGGTGGCGCAGCGGCTGGGCGGCACGGCTATCGAGCGCGAGGGCGAAATGGTGCGTTTTCTGTACGAAGGGACGCCGGACGAGCTGATCAGAGAACTTTCCGGCGTGCAGGTGCGGCGGTTGCTCATAGAGGAGCCCTCGCTGGAAGACGTTTTCCTGAATTATTACCAGTGAAAGGGGGCGCCGACTGTGTTTGGAAGGGAAATGCGGATCAATCTGAAGGGCTTTTTGCTGTGGACGCTTGCGCTCGCGCTGGTGTTCGGCGGCATCGTGCTGGCGTATCCCTATATGATTGGCGAGGGGCTGGCGGAGTCGCTCGACGCGATGATGGCGGCGTTCCCGCAGGAGATCCTGCGGGCGTTCAATATGGACGTGGCCTCGATCAGCGTGGCTTCCGGCTGGATCAAGAGCGAGGGCATGACGCTGTATGTGTTGGCGGCGGCGCTGTATGCGGCCTCGTTGGGCGCAAATATACTGCTTAAAGAACGCTCGGAGCGCACATTGGAAGCAATTTGGGCGCTGCCGATCTCTCGCGCAGGTATCGTGCTGGCGCATTTTGTGCCGGGGCTGATCTACATCGTGCTGCAGCATGGTATCGTGATGGCGGCTATCGCCGGTTCGCTCG
>JAFQGN010000139.1 GCA_017398245.1 Clostridia bacterium
AATGCCCGCGTACTCGCGCTGCACGGCCTCATAGGAAGCCATGTTGCCGATATCGTAGCGGCTGCCGGGCATTTCCATGGCATAAACGGGCGCGTGCTTGCTCAGCCAGGCCATAAAGCTGCCGGGCGCGTCAGCCCCGCAGCCGGAAGAAAGCGCCTCGTCGACAAAATGCAGGTCCTGCTTCGCATAGACATAGAACGGCGGCGCGCACCAGCAGGCGAACGGCTCCGCCGGCTTTTCTTCCATGCGCAGGATCAGGCCGTCCTCCGCCGGCTCGATCACTCCGCCCTTGCGCAGACGGACAACATCGTCGCAATAATAGCGCATGATGCAGGAGGCCTTCTTCTGCGCGAAATAGCCGATGAAATGGCTCAGGGAGAAGTCCAGCACATTATCGCCGGCGATGACGAGCAGATCGTCGTTCAGGTTCAGGTGTTCGATGGCCATCTGCACATCGCGCACGGCGCCAAGGCGCGTTTCGTTGCTCTCGGTGCCGTCGTCGATCACCTGCACGGGCAGTTCGGTCTTCCCGGCTGCCCATTTCTCAAAATGGCCGATATAGCGGTGGTTGGAGACGACGACAAAGCTGTCCACCGCGCCGCTAAGGCAGATATCATCGTACAGCCAGTCCAGAATCGTCTTGCCGCGCACCTCCAGCAGGGCCTTGGGGAAGTTTTCCGTCAGCGGATACAGCCTTGTGGCGTATCCGGCACAAAGCGCAACGCAAATCATCTGTATTCCTCCTCATCGTACAAAGCGAACGCGCAAGCGACAGCATATCTGCGCAGCCGTGTCTCGCCCGCTCCGTTCTTTGCCGCTGTCTTCGCGCGGCAGACGCGTCAGTCGGTCACGCAGCCGTCGGCGCTGTGGGTAAAGAACACGTCGAACAGGCCTTCGTACTGCGGGAACTGGGCGAGATATTCCTTCGTCACCTTTTCGGCGATCTCCTCGCGATAGTTCGGGTCGATCAAAGCGATGCAGCAGCCCTTGAAGCCCGCGCCGGAGAAACGGCCGCCGTATACGCCCCTGCAGGTGCGCATGGCCTCGTAAATAGCCTTGAGCTCGGGCGATCCGGTCTCATAATTGTTGATGCTGCTCGCGCCGCTTTCGAACACGCACTGGCCAAATCCTTCGATATCGCCCTTGCGCCAGAAATCCGCGCCGCGCTGCACACGCTCGAATTCGGTGAAGAAATGCTCGGCACGCTTGCGCCAGTTTTCGGGCAGGCGGTCCTTATAGGTATCGTACACATCGCGCGGCACGTCGCGCATGTGGGTATCGCCGAACTTGCCGTAGGGCAGGCCGGCATAGCCCAGCAGGGCGTAGGCCGCCGCGCGCACCTCGTCCACGCGCATATTGAACGCGCTGCCCACCAGCGTGCGCTGCATGCCGGAGAAGAACACGGCGATGTCGTACGGTTTCATATCCGGGCTCTGCGGGATGAGCTCGTAGGAATCGTCCTTGGTGTCCAGATAGAGAAGATGATTTTTGCGGGAATAGATCTCGCAGCTCTGGTCGAGCTTTCCCACATTCACGCCCACGTAATCGTGCTCGGCTTCCAGCGCGAGGGAAATGAGCTCGCTCTTGGAAAGGCGCACCTCGTTCGCCCTGCACAGCGCTGCCAGAAACGCGATGATGACCGCTGCAGAAGAGGACAGGCCGCCGATGGGCAGAGTGCCCTCGATCACGGCATAAATACCGCGCTCCAGGTGCTTTTTCTTCATCAGCGCCCATGCCGCGCCGCGCAGATAATCGGCCCAATCCCCCTTGGGCTTGGGGATATCGCGCACGTGGAACTGCTTTTTGCCCTCGAAATTCAGGCTGGATACCTCGACCACGCCGTTATCGGTGGGTACAAAGGCGATGTGGATGCCCTTATCGATGGCAAAGCCCGTGATCAGGCCGTACTGATGATCGACATGCGCGCCCAGCGGGCACGCGCGATAGGGACAGAACGTTTGCTCGATCTCCTTCACCTGCGGATACAGCGCCGAAAAGGCGTCGAGCAGCTTCTGACTGTTGTGCATAGTGTTCCTCCAGTTCCGGCTTGCGCCCGCTCAGGCTCTCGCCCGGTTGCGGATCGCCTTGAGCCGCTTCATCATATCTTCTTCACCCCTGCCGAACAGATCGTGCAGGCGTTCGTACTCGGCGTACAGCTGTTCGTACACGGCCCTGTGTTCGGGCACGGGTTCGTACACGATATCCAGCGTGCCGCCCATCTCGCGAGCGGCGTCCTGAATGGTATCGTAGCCTCCGCGCGCGCTGCCGGCTGCGACTGCGCCGAACATGGCGCTGCCCAGCGCGGGCGTCTGTTTCGAACGCGCGATGCGGATGCTGCGGCCGGTCACATCGGCGTAGATCTGCATCATCAGCGCGTTTTTCTGCGAAATGCCGCCGCAGGCGTACAGCGCTTGAATGCCAACGCCGCTCTGCTCAAAGGTATCGATGATCTTGCGCGTGCCGTAGGCGGTGGCCTCGATCAGCGCGCGGTAGATCTCCTCGGGCCTCGTCTGCAGCGTGAGCCCGATCATCAGGCCGGTCAGGTCCACGTCCACCAGAACGCTCCGGTTTCCGTTCCACCAGTCCAGCGCCACAAGGCCGCTCTCGCCCGGCCTGAGCGCGCCCGCCTTTTCGCTGAGCAGCACATGCGGGCTTATCCCGCGCGCCTCGGCCTCGGCGGCATACGCAGCATGCAGGCAGTTTTTCACATACCAGTCAAAATGATCGCCCACGCAGGACTGTCCGGCCTCGAAGCCGATCAGCCCCGGCACGACGCCGTCTTCCACCGCGCCGCACATGCCCGGAACGACCTTTTCTTCGTCGCCCAGCATGATATGGCAGGTGGACGTGCCCATGATCATAAGCATCTCGCCGCTGCCGGTGAGCCCCGCCGGGGGCAGAGAGACATGCGCGTCGATATTGGCGACGGCCACGGCGCAGCCCTGCGGAAGGCCGAATTCGCGCGCGGCTTTTTCGGTGACAGTGCCCGCGCACGTGCCCACGGGCAGAACTTCGCCCGGGTATTTTTCCTCAAAAATGTTTTCCAGACGCGGATCGAGCGCGCGCAGATACTCCTTGCCCGGATACCCCTCGCGCTTATGCCACATGGCCTTATAGCCCGCCATGGTGCAGTTGTGCGTGCGCTTCCCCGTCAGCAAAAAGACCAGCCAGTCCCCCGCCTCCATGAAGCTGTCCGCCGCCTGATACACCTGCGGCGCGCGGCGCAACGTCTCCCACACTTTGGGCAGCATCCATTCGGACGAAACCTTGCCGCCGTAGCGCGCGAGGAACTTTTCTTCGCGCTGCAGGGCCAGCTCCGTCATGCGGTTGGCCTCTTCCTGCGCGCCGTGGTGCTTCCACAGCTTGAAATAGGCGTGCGGCTCGTCGGCCCATTCGGCCTTCATGCAAAGCGGCGTCCCGTTTTCGTCCACCGGCACGATGGTGCAGGAGGTGAAATCCAGCCCAAGGCCGATGATATCGTCTTTTTCGATCCCGGCCGATGCAATGGCCTGCGGGATGATGGCCTTCATGCAGTCGATATAATCCTGCGGGTGCTGCAGGGCAAAATCCGGCGGCAGAATTTTTCCGCCGGGCAGCTGCCTGTCCATCACGGCATGCCTGTATTCCATGGTGGCGGTGCCGAGCTCGCGCCCGGTGCCCACTTCGGCCACCAGCGCGCGCGCGGAAAGCGTGCCGAAATCCATGCCGAGAACATATTTCGCCATCGTTACACCTCCACAGGCATTCGTCAGGCCGCTATGCCGACCACGGCGGAAGCGGCCACAAGGATATGGCAAAGGTAATACGTGGGCATGATAAAGCTCGCCCACTC
Organism: Clostridia bacterium; assembly: GCA_017398245.1. Next base: position 3,833 of record JAFQGN010000139.1, read on the forward strand.
TTTGTTGCCCACAAAATCGGTCTCGGCGATCATCGTATCGCTGAATACGATCATGGCGATGCCCACGGCATAGAGCAGGTTTTCAAACGGCGTTGCGCCCTGCAGGCCCGCCGCCGCGATCAGCGAAAGCACGCTCACGACCGAATAGACGCCCACGGCGATCTGCATGGGCTTGTTCCCCTTCAGCTTGGGCAGCACCCTCGCCTTGAGGTACCAGCCGATCATGACAAGCAAAGCCGCTCCGGCGATATAAATGCGCGGGCTGCCCGCAAAGCGGCCCAGCGAATACACGCAAAAGCCGATATGCGCCAGCAGAAAGCTGGCGATGCCATAGATATACCGCATGGGTTTGCCGTTTTTATGCCCCATGAAGTAATCAGCAACGACGCTGATGACCAGCGCGGCGACGAGCGGCGCCATCATCATGCCCCGCCCGGTGAGCAGCACGATCGCCGCGCAGGAGAGCGTGAGCACGCAGTTCCACACATATTTCTTCGTCTTCATGCCCATATACATGGCGGCAATCGGTACGAGCAGGGCGATCCACAGCGCAAGCCTCATTTTTTGTGCTCCTCTCTTCTGTCCGCATCGATCACATGGAACGAGGCGGCGCGGCCGAGCCTGTTCATATAGGCAAGGCCCATTTCCTTTGCGTCCAGCGCCTCGGAGAAGACCACCTCGGCCTTGATATCGTCCATTTCGCGCAGCGCGGCAAAGAGCTCGCGGCTCTGTTCGGCCACGCCGCTGCCCAGCATGCGCACAGTTCTGTCGCCATAGAGCGTGCGGTTGGAGGAAGAAGCCAGAATAGCAACCTTTTTCCCCTGCGCAAGGGCCTCGTCATACATTTTGCAGATCTTCGCCGCCACGCGCTTTCTGCCGCCCTTTACGATGGTCACCTTGCCCTCGGGCGCGTAATGGCGGTATTTCATACCCGGGCTGCGGGCGATTTCGCCTTCCTGCAGCGGGCGCAGCACGCTTCCGTCCACCTCCACCTCGTCGATGACCTCGGCGATCTGCGTGGGCGTGACTCCGCCGGGACGCAGAACGCGCGGGGGCGTGCACGTGAGATCCAGCACCGTGGATTCCAGGCCCACGCGGCAGTTGCCGCTGTCCAAAATCAGCGGGATCTGGCCTTCCATATCGTCCATCACGTGCTTGGCGCTGGTGGGGCTGGGCCTGCCGGAGCGGTTCGCGCTGGGCGCGGCGATGGGGCCGGCCTCCTTGATGAGCATGAGCGCCGCCGGATTCGAGGGCATGCGCACGGCAACGGTATCGAGCCCCGCGGTGACGATATCCGGCACCTTTTTGCTCTTTTTGAAGATCATGCTCAGCGGGCCGGGCCAGAATTCCTCGGCCAGAAGACTTGCGTCGAGCGGGATATCGCCCTCGATGAGTTCCTTGAGCATATCCATACTGGCAATGTGTACAATCAGCGGGTTGTCCGCCGGGCGGCCCTTGGCCTCAAAGATCTTTTCGACTGCACTATGGCTGGTGGCGAGCGCGCCGAGGCCATAGACCGTTTCGGTCGGGAACGCGACGACGCCGCCGTCCTTCAGTATCGCCGCTCCTTTTTCCACCGCGCCAGGTTCATAAGCGTCCAGAATTTCCGTGATCATATCCATATCGTTCACCTTCGTTTTACTTTGAATTTGCATCCACAGGCTAAAGATCGCTGCGCGCCCTGTGCATGCGGCTCCTTACATCTGGTTCAGGTTCTCCATTTTGGCCGTCTGCTCGGCCAGAATGAGCGCATCGACAATGCGCCCGATATCCCCGTTCATGATATCGCCGATGCGCGAAACGGACAGCCCGATGCGGTGGTCCGTTACGCGGTCCTGCGGGAAGTTATACGTGCGGATGCGCTCGCTGCGGTCGCCCGTGCCCACCTGCGCGCGCCTTTCGGCGCTGTATTCGCTGGCGGCCTGCTCGCGCTGCATTTCATACAGCCTTGCGCGCAAAACGCGCATGGCCTTTTCGCGGTTTTTGATCTGGCTGCGTTCGTCCTGACAGGCCACGACCAGCCCCGTGGGCAGATGTGTGATGCGCACGGCGGAATCCGTCCTGTTTACGTGCTGACCGCCTGCGCCGGATGCGCGGTACGTATCAATGCGCAGATCGTTCGCCGCAATGCTGATCTCCACGTCCTCCGCCTCGGGCAGCACGGCTACCGTGGCAGTGGAAGTATGGATTCGCCCGCCGGATTCGGTCACGGGCACCCTCTGCACCCTGTGCACGCCGGATTCGAACTTCAGCTTACTGAACACGCCCCGGCCCTGAATGAGCACGACTGCTTCCTTCATGCCGCCGATATCGGTGGCGCCTTCGTCGGTCAGCTCCACCTTCCAGCCGTTGGAATCGGCATAATGCATATACATGCGCAGAAGCTCGGCCGCAAACAGCGCCGCTTCCTCTCCGCCCGCGCCTGCGCGTACCTCCAAAATGGCGTTGCGGTAATCGTCCGGGTCCTTCGGAAGAAGAAGGATGCGCGCCTCTTCGGTCTTTTTGTCCAGAAGGGGAAAAAGCTCCTCCAGCTCCTCCTTGGCCATTTCTTCCATTTCGGCGTCGCCGCACGCAGCCATTTCCTGCGCGCCTTCGATGTTTTCCAGCAGCTTTCCGTATGCGCGCGCGGTCTCCACCATGTCGCTCAGCTCGCTGTGCTCGCGCGTGAGCTTCTGGTACAGGGCCATATCGTTCATCGTATCGGGCTGCGAAAGCTCCTCGGCGATCTCCTCGTACCGGTACACAATGGCGGAAAGCTTTTCCGCAATGCGCCTGATCTCGTCAAAACCCCGGTTTTCCAAACCGTACCCCTCCGAATTTATGCAATATGGGCCCATACCACCCGGTCGAGCCCCTGCAGGTCTTTTTCAACGCCCAAAGCTGTGACGGGCAAATGCTCCATGAGCAGATTGAGCACCGCCTGCGCCTGCGCCGAGCCGATCTCCAGCACGATGCAGCCGTGCGGCTTGAGATGCTCTGCCGCCCCTATGGCGATGCGCCGGTAAAATTCCAGCCCGTCCTCGCCGCCAAAGAGCGCCATTTCCGGGTCGGAGCGCACTTCGCTTTGCAGCTGCGCCATTTCCGCGCCGGTCAGATACGGCGGGTTGGACAGGATGGCGTCGAATTTCGCCTCCCCCACCGCCTCGTACAGATCTCCCTGCGCGAAGCGCACGTCCGCGCCGAGCGCATCCGCATTCTCCCGCGCAAGGGAGAGCGCCTGTTCCGAAAGATCGCTCGCCGTCACGGCGCACATGGACCGCTCCAGCGCGATGGTAATTCCGATGATGCCGCTGCCCGTGCACAAATCGAGCACGTCCCGCTTTCCGGGCAAAATATGGTTTATGGCCGTTTCGCAAAGGATCTCGGTATCCTGCCGGGGGATCAGCGCGCGCTCATCGCAGCGGAATTTCCGCCCGTAGAACCATGCTTCGCCCAGGATATGCTGCAGCGGGCGGCCCTTTACACGCTCGGCAAGCGCCTTTTCCGCCCTTTCCAGCGTATCTCCCAAACGCGGCTGTGCCGCGCGCAGCCTGAGCTGCACGCGGCTGATATCC
>JAFQGN010000012.1 GCA_017398245.1 Clostridia bacterium
ACGAGTCCATCTGCGTCAAGGAGATCGAGACGGAATTCAGCCCGGAGATCGCCCAGCTGGTCGACGGCGTCACCAAGCTCGACAAGCTGGATTTCACCTCGCGCGAGGAACGCCAGGCAGAAAGCCTGCGCAAAATGTTCCTGGCCATGGCCAAGGATATCCGTGTAGTGCTCATCAAGCTGGCTGACCGCCTGCACAATATGCGCACGCTCAAATACCAGAACCCAGCGCGCCAGGTGCCCATCGCGCGCGAAACGCTCGATATCTATTCACCGCTTGCGCACCGCCTGGGCATGTCCTCCATCAAGTGGGAACTGGAAGACTTGGCCCTTCGCTATATCGACCCGAACCGCTATTACGAACTGGTCGAACTGGTGGGCATGAAGCGCACCGAGCGCGAAAAGTCCATCCAGTGGGTCATCGATAATATCCGCGAAAAGCTCAAAGAGCAGAATATCGAGGCGGAGATCGACGGCCGCCCGAAGCATTTCTATTCCATCTACCGCAAAATGTATCAGCAGAACAAGGCCTTTGATGAGATCTACGATCTCATCGCCGTTCGTCTGATCGTTGAAAGCAAGCAGGATTGCTACGCCGCCTTGGGCGTCGTGCACACCATGTGGACGCAGGTCCCCGGCCGGTTCAAGGACTATATCTCCATGCCCAAGCCGAACATGTACCAGTCTTTGCACACCACGCTCGTTGCCAAAAACGGCCTCACCTTCGAAGTGCAGATCCGCACCAAGGAAATGCACCGCATGGCCGAATTCGGTATCGCGGCGCACTGGCGCTATAAAGAGGGTAAGCAGACCGACGAGCTGGACACCAAGCTCTACTGGCTCAGGCAGATTCTGGACTGGCAGAACGAAATGCGCGATCCGAACGAGTTCATGGACGCGCTCAAGGTCGATCTCTTCTCCGATGAAGTCTTCGTCTTCACCCCTAAGGGCGATGTCGTGAGCCTGCCCAAGGGCGCAACGCCGCTGGATTTCGCCTTCCGCATCCATACCGCTATCGGTTCCAAATGCGTCGGCGCAAAGATCAACGGCCGAATCGTGCCGCTGGGTACCGAGCTGGAAACCGGCGATTTTGTCGAGGTGATGACCTCTTCCTCCGCCAAAGGCCCCTCGCGCGATTGGCTGCAGCTCGTGCACACCAGCGAAGCGCGCACCAAGATCCGCTCCATCCTCAAAAAGGAATATAAGGACGATAACCTTTCGCGCGGCAAGGAAATGCTGGAAAAAGAGGCCAAGCGCCTCGGATACCAGCTCTCTCAGCTCACGAAGAACGATATCCTTGAAGCGGTCTACAGGCGCTATACCCTTTCCTCGCTGGAAGACCTCTACGTCACCGTCGGCTTCGGCGGCCTTTCCACCACGCAGGTGCTCAATCGGATGATCGAAGAGTACCGCAAGATCAATAAACTCGACGCGCCTGAACCCGTTCTGCGCATCGATAAACCGCAGGATAACCAGAAAAAAGCGCCCAAGAGCAACCATGGCGTCATCGTGGAAGGCGATCCGGGTATGCTGGTTCGTTTTGCCAAGTGCTGCAACCCGCTGCCGGGCGACGACATCCTCGGCTATATCACCCGCGGCAGGGGAGTGAGCGTGCACAGGGCCGACTGCACCAATATGCGCGCTTCCGCCGAAGAGGGCGTGCGCATGATCCATGTGGAATGGGAAGGCGATATCCAGGCTGCGTATGATGCCGATATCTCCATCCGCTGCTACGATCGCCCCGGCCTTCTGGCCGATATCTCGCATTTGTTCTATAATCTGGAGGTGCCCATCGTGGCCATCTCCGCCCGTTCGGATAAGACCGATACCGTCGGCATCAACCTCACGCTCAACGTCAAAAACGCGCAGCAGCTCGAAAGCATCATCCGCCAGCTGCGCAAGCGTTCCGACGTCATCGAGGTCTTCCGTCCCAGCACCTGATCAATTTTACCGGAGGATACTATGCGCTGTGTCGTACAGAGAGTCACCCGCGCGTCCGTCACTTCCGAGGGCACGCTGACCGGCTCCATCGAAAAGGGATTCATGTGCCTTGTCGGCGCCGAAATGAGCGACGGCGAGGCGGACATCAAGTATATTGCCGAAAAGATCGCCGGCCTTCGCGTCTTTGAGGACGAAAACGAGAAGATGAACCTGAGCGTGACCGATGTAGGCGGCAAAGTCCTGCTCGTCAGCCAGTTCACCTTGCTCGGCGATGCGCGCCACGGCCGCCGTCCCAGCTTTTCCAATGCCGAGCGCCCCGAAAAGGCCGCTCCCATGCTGGATGTCATGGCCGATATGCTGCGCTCCAAGGGCATCGAGGTCGAGACCGGCCGCTTCCAGACCCATATGGAGGTCTCCCTCGTAAACGACGGCCCCGTTACCATCCTGCTCGACAGCAGAAAGGTGTTCTGAAAATGAGTAAACTGCATGTAGAAAATATCGTCTGCGGCGCGTATCAGGCCAACTGCTGGCTCGTGTGGCGCGAGGACAGGAACGATTGCCTGCTCATCGATTGCGGGGACGATCCGGTCCGCTGCCTCGAAGCCGTGAAAAAGAGCGGCAAGACCCTTACCGATATCGTGCTGACCCACGGCCATTTTGACCACATCATCGGCGCGTATCACGTCGCCAGCCTCACCGGCGCACGCATCGCCATCCATTCTGCCGATGCGCCCATGCTCGGAAATGCCGAAAAGGCTCTGTGCACCGCGCAGTTCGGGCTCGATCATTTCGTGCCCTGCAAGCCGGATCTACTGCTCGATCAGCAGCCCGGCGGAATTTATGCCCCCTGTGGTATCCCGCTGCGCATCCTGCACACCCCGGGCCATACCCCCGGCGGCGTCTGCC
>JAFQGN010000140.1 GCA_017398245.1 Clostridia bacterium
CAGCCCCTGCGCAACGGGGGTGCAGGGGGCAGAGCCCCCGCCTTCCCGGCCTCCCGATTTTTTGCAAGCAAAACTCCCCGGCTGCGGTGCAGCCGGGGAGTTGCATATGCTGTTATTCGGCAGTTTCTTCGGTTTCGACGGTGAAGACCGGGATAACGCCGCCGGCATAGGCTTCGTTATTGTTGATGTAGTTGGCGACTTCCTGGCTGCAGATAACTTCGCGCAGGATCTCGACCCACTCAGCTTCGGCGTCTTCCGGACGGACGACGACATAGTTGGTGTAGGCGACGCCGACTTCGTCATCGGTGCGCTCAACGAACAGAGCGTCGTTCATGCTCAGGCCGGCTTCGATGGCATAGTTGCCGTTGATGACAGCCATGGCGACGTCCTGACGAACGCGGGGCAGCTGGGCGGCCTCGACCTCGAGGAACTCGATATTGATAGACTTTTCAACGATATCATAGATGGTAGCGTTGATGCCCACGCCATCGGCCAAAGTGATCAGGCCGGCGTTGGCCAGCAGGTTCAGCGCGCGGGCCTCGTTGGCCGGGTCGTTGGTGATGGCGATGACGTCGCCGTCCTTGAGCTCTTCGATGGAAGCGACCTTGCCGGGATACAGGGCGTAGGGCTCATAATGCACGCCGATGGCCGGAACGAGCTGCTCGCCTTCGGCCAGAGTGGCGTTATAGGTGTTCAGATAGGGGATGTGCTGGAAGTAGTTGGCGTCAAGAGAATCATCGGACAGGGCCATGTTCGGGGTGACATAATCGGTATAGACGACGATCTCCAGTTCGATGCCCTTTTCGGCCAGCAGGGGCTGGACGACTTCCAGGATCTGCGCATGGGGGGCAGAGGTGGCGCCAATGACGATCTTGGTGTTCTCCGAATCGGCAAGAGCCATCATCGAAGAAGCGGACAGGATCATAACGACGGCGAGGATGAGAGTGAACAGTTTCTTCATGGGGGTACCGCTCCTTTCTTTGTACCGCGCGCCGGTTTCCGGCATGCGGGACGATAATGCGCTGCCGAATGGAAGCAACAACAGTTATCGGGCCATATGGGGTGGGTCTCCCGCGCGCAACCCTTTGCGCGTGGGTCTAAACAAGCGCCCGCAGCGGGGCGGATGAAAGACGGGGGGAATTATCGGCGGCGACGATCCACGAAGATGGACGTCTTGGTGCCGAAGATCTGGATGACCTGCACAAGCAGAATGAGCAGGCCGGAGGCCACGTACAGCTTGAGGTAATCGTAGCGGTACAGGCCGTAATCGATCGCGATCTTGCCAAGGCCGCCGGTGCCGACCGCGCCGGCCATGGCGGTGTAGGAGAGGATGCTGGTCATACAGATGGCCGCGCCGTTGATGAGGGACGGGATGGCCTCGGGCAGGATGACCTTAAAGACGATCTGCATGGGGGTAGCGCCCATAGACTGGGCCGCCTCGATCACGCCCGCGTCCACTTCCTTGAGGGAAGATTCGACCATGCGCGCGATATAGGGGAACGCGCAGATGACCAGCGGGAAGATGGCTGCCTTCACGCCAAGGGTGGTGCCCATGACAATGCGCGTGAGCGGGAAGAGCATGACGATCAGAATCAAAAACGGGACAGAGCGCAGGATATTGACGATGGTGCCCATGATCTGGTTCACGGGCGCGTTTTCCTTAATACCGCCCTTATCGGTGACCACCAGCAGAACGCCCAGCGGGGTGCCCAGCAGATAGCCGAACAGAGTGGACCAGAATGTGAGGATGATGGTTTCCCAAAGGCCATCCATCATAATATTGAACAGCTGCCGGTTAGACGCAAACCAATTGGCGATGGTTTCAAACATCAGCCGTTCACCTCCTCAACGCGCACGCCTTTATCCTTCAAAACGCGCATGGCCAGGGCCGCTTTCTGCTCGTTTTCGGGCAGGCGCAGCACCATTTGGCCCTTGCTTTCGCCGGAGACGGTCTCCAGCTGGGCCGAAAGCACGCTCACGGGGGCTCCGCATTCCAGAATCATCTGGCTGAGCACGGGTTCATAGGCGTTGGAGCCGTCAAACACCACGCGGATGAGCTTGCCCTGCGCATCGCTCACTTCTTTTTTCAGCGAGCCGCGGAAGAGCATGCGGCCGGTATCGCTCTGGGGGTTGGAGAAAATTTCGGAAACGGCGCCGGTTTCGGCGATCATGCCGCCATCGATAATGGAGACATGGTTGCAGATCTGGCGGATGACTTCCATTTCGTGGGTGATGACCAGCACCGTGATGCCGAGGCGGCGGTTGATATCCTGCAGAAGGCGCAGGATGGACTGGGTGGTCATCGGGTCCAGCGCAGAGGTGGCCTCGTCGCACATGAGGACCTTGGGGTTGGTGGCCAGCGCCCTTGCAATGGCGACGCGCTGTCTCTGTCCGCCGGAAAGCTGGGCCGGATACGCGTTCTTCTTTTCGGAAAGCTGCACGATCTCGAGCAGTTCTTCCGCGCGCTTCATGGCCTCTTTTTTCGGCACGCCGGCGATCTCCATCGGGAAGCAGACATTGCGGATGACGCTGCGCTGCATGAGCAGGTTGAACTGCTGGAAGATCATGCCCACGGTGCGGCGCATCTGGCGCAGGTCACGGTCGTTTAGAACGGTAACATCGGTCCCGTCGATCCAGATCTTGCCGTCGGTGGGCCTATCGAGCAGATTGATGCAGCGGATGAGCGTGGATTTGCCCGCGCCGCTCATGCCGATGATGCCGTGGATATCGCCCTTGGCGACGGAAAGATCGATATGGCGGAGCGCGGTCACGCTGCCGTATACTTTTTTCAGACCCTCTATGCGGATCATTTCTTCTGCCATCGGGGTGCCTCTTTTCGCTATAAGTACCTATTATGAGCTAAAAGTATAGCATAATCGAAAATGCAAAGTGTAACGAACGTGTTAAAATGCGGCCTTGAGTTTACATTTGGCAAAAAAAGCTGGCTGAGGGCATTGCCGGAGGGCCCGTTTGCACAGAAAAAAGCGGCCTGAGCCCTTGCAAAGACCGCCTGACGGGCGTTCGGGCGCGGGGCCCGCAGGGTTTCCAAAGGGAGAAGGTCCCTTTGGAAAGAGGGAGTCCAGAGGGATCTGCCCTCTGGGAGGGCGCGGGACGCAGTCCCGCGCAACGGGGTGCAGGGGCGGAGCCCCTGCCGGGGCCCTGCGCGTTCAGCGCAGGGCCTGCGCAAAGCGGCGGGCGAGCGCTTCCAGCGCGGCCCAGTCCGCTGCGGCGATCAGTTTCTGATCCACCAGTTTTCCGCCCACGCCGATGCCGCGCGCGCCGGCTTTGATGAAATCGGCGGCGTTATCTGCGTCCGCGCCGCCAACGGCCAGCAGCGGGATATGCCCGAGCGGGCCCTGCATAGCCTTGATGAATGCGGTGCCCAGCTGTTCGGCAGGGAAGAGCTTGACGAAATCGGCTCCGGCCTGGTGCGCAGCGACGATCTCGGTGGGGGTCATCGCGCCGGGGCAGGAGACGAGGCCGAGCTCTTTGGTTCGGCGGATGACGTTTGCATCGGCGTTGGGGGAGACGATGAGCTCGGCCCCCGCACCCGCGGCGATCTCGACTTCGTGCTCGGACAGCACCGTGCCCGCGCCGACGGAGACGGCGTCGCCCAGCGCGTCCTTGAGCATGCGCACCTGTCTGACCAGCGCGCCGAGGCAATCCTCTCGACCGTGGTCGAAGGTGACTTCCATCACGCGCACGCCGCCGCGAACGAGAGCTTCCGCCGTGGGAACGAGCTTATCTTCCGGCACTTTGCGGAAGATGGCGATGAGTTTTGTGTCCATTATCCTCTGTTTGGTTGTCATGAGAACCTCCTTGGGTGGGGGCGGGGGACGTTAGGGGCGCTGCCCCTAAAACCCTGCTTAGGGGAATGATTCCCCTTGGAACCCTCTGTATTGGGGGATAAATTCTAATATTGAAAGATGAAAAAGCCCAAAGATGTGTTTCTAAAGAGATGAAATCCATTAGGAGTGGACGTTAGGGGCGCTGCCCCTAAAACCCTGCTTGGGGGAATGATTCCCCCCAAGACCCCTCAATATTGGGTCAGGCAATAATGGATGGAAAGAATATGGATCGTTCGACCCTACTGTTCGGAAAGGTTTGCCCGACAAAGGCTAACGCCGCCTTGGGCCGGGCAAGATATATCTGATCTTCAACCCTAATGCCCTATGATGGGATTCTTAAGGGTGCGAACCCTTAAGCAGGGGTCAGGGGACGGAGTCCCCTGACGTTCTCTCGTTTCCCTCAGCGTGCTTGCATGAACAGGGCGGTGCGGCGCATGGCCTCGACGAGGTTTTCCATGCTGGTAGCATAATACATGCGGATATGGCCCTCGCCCAGGCTGCCGAAAGCGTCGCCCGGAACCGCCGCGACCTTCTGCTCGCGCAGCAGCGCTTCGCAGAACTGCTGGCTGGTCATGCCGGTGTTTTCAATGGAAGGAAACACATAGAACGCGCCCATGGGCTCGTGGCACTTCAGGCCCATTTCGTTCAGGGCGCTGACCACAAAGCGGCGGCGGCGGTCGTACTCGCGGTACATGCGCCTGACATCCTCAAAATCGCTTTCCAGCGCCCATTTGAGCGCCTCGATGGAGGCGTGCTGCGCCTGCACGGGCGCGCAGAGCATGGTATACTGATGGATGCGGAACATGACCTTGAGCAGCTCGCGCGGCGCGCAGGCATAGCCCATGCGCCAGCCGGTCATGGCGAAGGATTTGGAGAAGCCGTTCAGGGTGATGGTGCGCTCGCGCATGCCCTCGATGGCGGCGAAGGAGACATGCTCCTGCTCGCCGTAGGTCAGCTCGGCGTAGATCTCGTCAGAAATAACGATGATATCGGTGCCGCGCAGCACGTTTGCAAGGGCCTCGAGGTCTTCCCTGCGCATGACCGCGCCGGTGGGGTTGTTCGGATAGGGGAGGATAACAGCCTTGGTTCGGTCGGTAATAGCGGCTTTGAGATCCTCCGGCATCATTTTAAAGCCGTTTTCGGCCCTTGTGGGCACGGGCACGCACACGCCGCCGGCAAAGGCGATGCAGGGGGCGTAGGAAACGTAGGAAGGATCGGGCACGATGACCTCGTCGCCCGGTTCGACCAGCGCGCGCATGGCCAGATCGATGCCCTCGCTTGCGCCGACGGTGACGAGGATCTCATCCTGCCAGGAATACTCCACGCCGAAGCGCTCGCTTTCGTACTGGGCGATGAGCTTGCGAAGTTCCGCAAGGCCCCAGTTGGAGCTGTAGTGGGTCGCGCCTTTTTTGAGGGAATAGATGGCGGCCTCGCTGTAGCGCCAGGGGGTGGTGAAATCCGGCTCGCCCACGCCAAGGGAGATGGCGTCCTTCATTTCGCTGACGATATCAAAAAACTTGCGGATGCCGCTGGGCGGCACATCGGCCACGCGGCGGCAGACGATCTTGTCGTAATTCACGGGGTCACCGCCAGTCTGTCGTCGGTGCGGCGCTCTTCGTAGATAACGCCGTTGTCCTTATAGGTTTTGAGCTTGAAATGCGTGGCGGTGGAGAGCACGTTTTCGATGGTGGAGAGCTTTTCGGAAACGAAGAGGGCGGTCTGCTTCATGCTGCGGCCGCGCACTGTGACGAGCAGATCGTACCCGCCGCTCATTAGATACACGCTGGAGACCTCCTCGTAGCGGTAGATCTTTTCGGCGATGACGTCGAAGCCCTCGTCGCGCTGCGGGGTGACCTTCACTTCGATCATGGCCTCGACCAGCTCGCGCTCGACCTTGTCCCAGTTGATCATAGCCGGGTATTTGAGCAGGATCTTCTGCACTTCGAGCGATTTGATGACCGCTTCGACCTCTTCCAGCCTGTGGCCGGTCATGGTGGCGATGCGCTCGGCAGGGGTGCGGGCGTCTTCGGACAGTATTTCAAGGATCTCCAGTTCCAGATCGTGTACCATTATTTTCAACCTCCGTGGTGCTGTATTCTATTTCGCGGGAGGGGCCTTTCTTTCGGAAAAGAAAGGCCCCTCCCTCACCCTCCCCAAAGAAACCGTTATGGGGATATGGATTTTCGCCGCTATGTACGATACGAAGAGGAGTTCTCATTCATACCGATCGTTGCGCATAAAAGGACTGTCCCTTCGATACGCACATTCCCCAAACAAGGGATTCCAAAGGGTCTTTGACCCTTTGG
>JAFQGN010000013.1 GCA_017398245.1 Clostridia bacterium
AAGGATCGGCGGCAGCAATGGTCCGTCGGCACGGCCAACCGGCAGCAATGGTCCGTCGGCACTGCCGACCGGCGGGCGCGTGCGCCGGACAAAGACAGTTTTTTTAGCGCGGGGCAGAGGGGTTGCTCACTGGTCTATATGTAGTTGTTTGCGCGAAAGGCAAACACCATAAGAATGCGGATTAACGCGTGCATAATGTAAAATTCACCGATATCGTCATGTATCGGCGTAGGTAATATACTATAATCCCCCAAACACGGAAGAATGTCTGTGTACGGAAGAATGGAAGGGCAAAATACGTTGCATCCCCGATGGAGGTGTGCGCATGAAGATTTCCAGGGAGAAAATGCAGGCGCTGGGCTATACGCTCCGGCATCCGGATTTCCACGCGGCGGCAAGAAGAGCCGGCGAGATGATCACCGGCGGTTGGTATAATAAGGGAGACGATCAATCCGGCGACAGGATGCGCCTGCTGTTTTACCATTACGAGGCGAATATCGTTGCTAACTGGATCGGCGGCACGTTCTACACGGGCCTGCTTCTGCTGCTGAATGCGGACGATGCGTTCATCGGCACGCTGAGTCTGATTTCCTCGGCGGCGAACATGCTGCAGCTGTTTGCGCCGCTGCTGATGGAGCGGTTCACCAAGCGCAAAAAGCTGATGATCTGGATGCGCGCGATCATACTGTTCATGAACATCGTGGTGCTGGGCATCACGCCGCTTCTGCCCGTGGGGCAGCAGGGAAGGCTGCTCGTGTTCGCGGGCACGGTGCTGCTTATGAACGTGCTCAACGCGTTCCTCGCGCCGGGCTTCAGCGTATGGACGATGCAATCGCTGCCGGAGAGGGTGCGCGGCTCGTTCTTTACGGTGATCACGATGACGGTTGGGGCGGTGGTAGCCGTGTTCAACCTGATCGGCTCGAACATTGTCGACTTTTTCGACGCGCGGGGGCAGGAGTACCTCGGCTTGATGATCCTGCGCGCGTTCTGCGTGCTCATGGTCGTGGCGGATACGATCAGCTATGCCAAGATCAAGGAATATCCGTACCCGGGTTCGGAAAACAAGTTCACCGTGAAGGATATGCTGCTCAGCCCCTTCAAGGAGAAAAAGTATCTGCGCACGGTGGCGATGACCTTCCTTTGGAACATTGCGGCGAACATACCGGGTTCGTATTACACGGTGTACCTGCTGCAGGAAATTGAGGTGAACTATTCGTTCATCATGACGGTGAGCATGCTGAACGTGCCCGCGGTGCTGCTGCTCACGCCGGTGTGGAGCAAAATGGCGGCCAAATACAACATGAGCTGGTTCAAAATGCTGTATGTGGCCATGGGCTTTTATATGATCCACTATGTGCTGCTGGGCCTTGTCACGCCGGGCACGGTGTGGCTGTATCCGGTGGCGTGCATGCTGGCGTATGTGATGGGCATCGGAATCAACCTGTCGTTCACGTGCATCCCGTATGTGAACATTCCGGAAAAGAACCAGACGGCGTTTATCGGGTTCTATTCCGCAGTGGCGAATTTTGCGGTGTTCGTGGGCGTGTTCATTGGCCGCACGTTCGTGACGCATACGGAAGAGCTGCATCTGAACCTGCTGGGCATGGCCTTTGGCGGCAAGCAGATGCTGGTGCTGCTCACGGCCGCAATGATGGCGATCTCCGTGTTCTTCATTGCGCAGATCGACCGGATCAACACGACGGAGGAGAAAAAGGCGAAGGAGCTGCAGGCGTAGAGGGAAGACGAAGGCGGGGGCTCCGCCCCCCTGCACCCTGCCGGAGGGCGCTGCCCTCCGGATTCCCGCCAAAGGGTTGAAAACCCTTTGGAATCCCGTCTGTTGGGATATAAATAATATTGATTTGATAGAAGGTTACTGCGGAATGTGGTAATCTTCTATTGTTGCATGGGCAATGGACAGAGCGACCATGCATCACGCTGTTATGTGTGCATGTAAACCATCCCCTAAATGATTTCTTTGGGTGGGGTGCGAGGAGGGCAAAGGTTGCGAAACCTGTGGTTTCGCAAGTCGGCCTATTGGCCGACCGCCGACGGCTGATTTTGCAAATCAGGCGCGGCGCCGTCTTTATCAAAAGAAATACCCTCCCCGCCAAAGCCCCGTGCCCTCCCCGAAAGGATAGAAGACAGTGATCAAGTACGAACTTTTGCACGTATGCAAGCAGACCGGCGCGCGCCGCGGCCGCGTGCACACGCCGCACGGCGTGATCGAAACGCCGGTGTTCATGCCCGTGGGCACGCAGGCCACGGTCAAGACCCTTTCTCCGCAGGAGCTGAAGGAGACCGGCTCCCAGATCATTCTGAGCAACACCTACCACCTGCACCTGCGCCCCGGCGAGGATATCATCAAGGAAGCCGGCGGCCTGCACGGGTTCATGAACTGGGACAGGCCCATTCTGACCGACAGCGGCGGGTTCCAGGTGTTCTCGCTTTCCGAGCTGCGCAAGGTGACCGAGGCCGGCGTGGAATTCCGCTCCCATCTGGACGGCAGCAAGCTGTTCATGGGCCCGGAGGAGAGCATGGCCATCCAGCGTGCGCTGGGCAGCGATATCGTGATGCAGTTTGACGAGTGCTCCCCCTGGCCGTGCGATAAGGACCGCGCCGAGAAGGCCATGCGCCGCACCCTGCGCTGGCTGGACCGCTGCCGCGCGGCGGGCGTTGGCGAAAAGCAGACGCTGTTCCCCATCGTGCAGGGCGCGTTCTATGCCGACCTGCGCCGCGAGTGCGCTATCGAAATGGCCAAGCTGGACGCCGAGGGCTACGGCATCGGCGGACTGAGCGTTGGCGAGCCGAAGAACGTGATGTACGACATGCTGGACGTCGTCTGCCCCGAGCTTCCGGAAAACAAGCCGAGGTATCTGATGGGCGTGGGCTCTCCGGACTGCCTGATCGAGGGCAGCATGCGCGGCGTGGATATGTTCGACTGCGTGCTGGCTACCCGCGTTGCCCGCAACGGCACCGCGCTGACCGGCAACGGCCGCCTCGTGGTGCGCAACGCCAAGTATGCCCGCGATTTCAGCCCCATCGAAGAGGGCTGCGATTGCTATGCCTGCCGCAATTTCTCGCGCGCGTATATCCGCCATCTGGTCAAGGCCGGCGAGATCTTCGGCCTGCGGCTGATCTCCATCCACAATATCGCCTTCCTGAACAGGCTGATGAGCGAGATCCGCACGGCGATCGAAGAGGACAGGCTGGGCGATTACGCGCAGGCCTATTACGAGCGCTGCGGCCGCGACAAGTGGTAAAAAAGGCCCGAAATCTAACACAAAAGCCGCTTTGAACCCTAAATCGGCACTTGTGTTTCGGTGCGCGCTTTGATACAATAGCAGAGATGCATAATTTGCAAAGGGAGGAACCGTTTTATGAAGAAGACTCTTACTGCGCTGGGCGCTATGCTGGCCATGGCCCCCGCCGCTCTGGCTCAGACCGCTGCCGCGCCCGAAGATATGGGCATGGCTTCCATGATCCCGTCTCTGGTGCTGATGGTCGCTATGATCGTCGTCTTCTACTTCATGCTGATCCGTCCGCAGAAGAAGAAGGACAAGGCTGTGAAGGACATGCTGGCCGCTCTGAAGAACGGCGACCGCGTGTGCACCATCGGCGGCATCTACGGCACTATCTCCAACGTGCGCGACGATACCATCACCCTGGCTGTCGGCCCGCAGAAGGTGCCGATGATGTTCGCCCGCTGGGCTATCCGCTCTGTTGAGGATGCTCCGCTAGAGAACGATTCCGAGCCGCTCGTCTAAGACAGGCGAAAGGGGAGACGTTAGGGGCGCTGCCCCTAAAACCCTGCTTAAGGGATTTCATCCCTTAAGGATCCCATCTATGGGGAAAGAAAACAGACAAAGGCATGCTGTCCTTTCGGATGACATGCCTTTGTTGTTTGGCGCAAAGGATACGGCAGGGGCTCCTCGCCCCTGCACCCTCGGCAAAGGGACATTGTCCCTTTGCAATCCCATCTATGGGAATTGCATATAATACCGCAATGCAAAGGAAGGTCGGCTATGCTTACAGCATGGGCCGACCTTTCGATATGCAAAAGAGAGACTGTCTATCTATCCGACAGCAGCTATTGTTGGCAACCA
>JAFQGN010000014.1 GCA_017398245.1 Clostridia bacterium
CGATAATAGCCTGCGTGGTCTCGACCACGCGGTCGTAATACTCCTGCGTGCCCTGATAGGGGTCGAAGCCGTCCCAGCGGGAACCGGTGGAGCCGGCGATGTTCACGCAGCAGCGCGCGCCCACGTATTCGGCCAGCTCCAGCTGGCGCTTGGCGAAATCGAGCGCCTGCTCGCGCTCGTAGGCGCTCAGGGACATCACGTTTTTCCATACGCCCACCTCGCCGATGAGCAGGCCGGCATCGCGGATACAGGAGAGGTATTCGTCGATCTGCGCCTTGGGCGCGGAGGAATTCAGCGGGAATATGACCGCGCTGTAGCCGAGTTCTTTGATTTGGGCAAGCCATTCGGAAGGATTGGTATGCGGGTTGCAAGTGCCGCCGCCAAGTCTCATAGGGGGATCCTCCTTTACCAGCTGTGCACGCTCATGCGCACGGTCGTTCGGTCGATATGGGCAAGGTCGGGCGAGGCCGTCATGGCCATGGTGTAGGCAAGGTCGGCCGTGATGTCCTCAAGTACCTTTTGCGCGCCTGCCGCGCCGTGTTCCCTGATGGCGGGCATGAGCGGACGGCCGACGCAGCATGCCGTGGCGCCAAGGGCGAGGCATTTGAACACGTCCAGCCCGGTCTGCAAAGAGCAATCGATAAACAGCGGGACTTTGCCCTGCGTTTCCTCGATGATCTCCGGCAAAAGCTGGAGCGGCGGCACGCAGGAGTTGATGCGGCCGTTGTGGTGCGAGACGACCATGCCGCCTACGCCGCAATCGAGACATTTTTTCGCATCGACGCGGCTGTGTACGCCCTTGATGACGAAGGGGAGAGAGGTGCTGCGCACAAATTCGGCCAGTTCTTTAGTGCTGATGGGATACATTCTGTCGCCTTCGATCTCGTCGTAGCCCCCGCGGTGGAAGGCGTGGTCGATATCGATGCCCACGGCAAGGCAGCCGTGTTCCTCGGCGTGGCGGATCTTGCTGAGCAGCATTTCGCGGTCGGCATAGGGCTTGATGATCTTGACGACGGACGCGCCGGTGGCGAGCATGGCTTCCAGCTCGGCCTTCGGGCCCATGCCGGAGAAGCAGACCGCGCCGGCGTCAGACGCGCCCTGCGCCATTTTGACCATGCCATCGGGCGCGGTCTGGTGCAGGTGGGAGAGCGCGCCGGTCATGACCGGGGTGCGGAAGGTTTTGCCGTAAAGGGGGAACTCGGTAGAGGGCAGTACGGCGTCCAGATGGCGCATTTCGACGAGAAGGCTGTCGAGATAGGCGCGGGTGATGACGTCGGACGAGATGGATTTTCGTTTATTTTCCATAGTTTTCTTCCTTTCGGGCCGGGGACAAAATGCAAACAAAAAGGCATGGCCGCCCAAACGCGCGGAAACTGAGCGCGGGGGAAGGGCCATGCCGTTTCTGAGCACAGTATAACAGGGCGCGCGGGCCCGGTCAAGAGAAAACGCCCGTCCGGATCGCAGGAGCAGGCAGCCGGACGGCTCAAAATACATAGCCGTAGGGGGCTGTTCGGGAATAAGGAGGAGTGTGATGGAGCGGCCTGTTTTGCCGGCAGCGCCGTTGTGCGCCTTGTCAAAGAATTGCGCCCGCCCGGCTGGAGGTGCCGGGCGGGCGCAATGCGTTATTTGATTTCGATGAGCAGGCCGTGCGGATAGCGTCCGCAGTTGCGGCCGTAGAGCGCGAGGCCACCCTTTCCGTGTACGCGGAAGGTGAGGGTCAGCTTGCCGCTCTTGGCGATAGCGGGCAGCAGGCGGCTGGGGACGGCGATGTGCTTGTCCTCGCCGAAGGAGCCGGCTTCGTCCAGCTTGCGGTGGTTGGGCTGGCGGTGCCAGGAGAGCATGCCGCGCGCATCGGCCCAGTCGTTTTCCAGAGTGAAGGTCGTGATGCTTTCGCCGTTGACGAGCAGCTCCACCTCGCTCGGGAAGCGGGATTCATCGGTCATCCAGTAGGAGTTCTGGAACGCGCCGCGATCGACCAGATAGCCGCGCATGAAGCCCAGATCCTGCTGCGGATCGCCGATATCGTTCATGTCCTTCTTAAGCACGCGCTTGGAGCCGGCCTCGAAATGCACGGTGATATCGCGCAGGAGAGCGGTTGCGGGCAGAGCGACTTCGTAGGAAACCTCGCCTTCGCCGCCGAGGCAGAGCTTGTCGTTCACAAGGGCGTTCCAGACGGGGCTGAAGCCCTCGGCCTTGCCTTCGCAGACGGGAACTTCGACCATATTGGCGGGCAGTTTGGCCTGCACGTCAAAGCAGGTGAAATTGCGGGTGACGACGCAGCCGTGTTCATCCTTAAGATAGAGCGAGAGCACCGCGGCGGCGTTTTCACAGGGCATGGTCACGGTCAGATCGCCGATCTTCGTCGCGCCGTAGCCGAAGGCGGGCACATGTACGCTGCCCATGGAATCGGTCACGCGGCCGCTGAGGCCCTCATGCCAGAGCTCCCATTCGATGGCGCAGGCCTTGCCGTGCAGCGCATCGGAGAAGGAGGAGATGACCATGGGGACGGAAACGCTCGCGCCGGGGGC
>JAFQGN010000141.1 GCA_017398245.1 Clostridia bacterium
GGTTCTTCGCGGATCATCGACCCGTGCATTTACCGGCTGCCCTGCGGAAAATGGCGCATGTGGTACAAGGACGAGCGGCGCGAATCGCACACCTGTTATGCCGACAGCGCGGATCTGTACGAATGGGAATTTGTGGGCGAGGCGACGAGCGACTGCGGGCAGGAAGGCCCGAACGTGTTCAAGCTGGGAGGAAAATACTGGCTGATCGCGGATATCTGGAAGGGCCTTGCGGTGTATTCTTCCGACGATCTTACGCATTTTGTGCGGCAGGAGCAGGATATCCTCGTGGAGCCCGGCACGCGCGCGGAGGACACGGCACGCGGGCATCATGCTGACGTTGTGGTCGTTGGAAACCGTGCGTTCATCGTGTATTTTGTGCATTTTGACCCGGAGTATCACCCGCGCACGGCGGTGCAGATGGCTGAGCTCAAGGTGGAAAACGGCATGCTGGTGTGCGACAGGAACGCCGAGTTTGACGTGAACTGGAGCGTAGGGGAGTAACGGAGAATGCGGGGGAACCCTTTTCGTTGGAAAAAGAAAAGGGTCCCCCCGATCCCCCTCCGAAAAGAAATCTGTTTTATGGGGAAGAATGGGAGGCTTGGAAGGAAGAACGATTTCCAGAATATTTCTGTAAATGGCGGAGTTGAGGATGATTTGAGGCGAACACGCATCCGGGAAAAATGTTTTTTTTGTGGATGTGTGCAAATTCTGAAGCTAAATATGATTTCTTTTAGGGAGAGCGCGAGAGACCCTTTTCTTTATCAAAAGAAAAGGGTCTCTCGCAAAAATGTTACTTCAGCAGGGCGGCGAACTGCAGTGCCTTTTCGTGGGCGAGGGTGAGTACGCCGAGCGGATCGAGATGGGCGTAGCGGTCGTGGGTCGCGCGGTTGGGCTTATTGTAGACGGTCAGTTCAAAGGTGAGATAGCCGTCGAAGCCGGTCTTCCGGATGCGCTGCGCGATGCCCGGCCAGTCGGCGACGCCGTCAAAGGGGAAGAGGTGCGCGTCGTCGTGCCAGAAGATCTCCGGACCGGTGATGCCCATGTTGTCGTTGAGATGGGTGGCGATGAGCTTGTCGCCGTATTTGCCGATGAGATCGTGGCTGTAGTTGTAACACATTTCGTGGCCGGTATCGATGCAGAAGCCGGCGGCGGGATGATCCCAGAGATGATCGTGCAGATATTCCAAGTATTTTTCGCCCTCGGTATTTTCAAAGGCGATGCGCATGCCCAGCTCCTGCGCGCGATCGAGCAGGCGGGAGAAGCGCTGTACGCCGATATCGGTGGGGTGCTGCTCGCCAAAGCCGATGAAGACATGGCAGATGACGATGGGCGCGCCGACGGCGTGGGCGGTCTCGAGGCAGGCGATCTGCTCGGCGAGGGAATCTTCGCCTTCCGGGCCTTCCTCCCAGAGCTTGTGCACGCGGGTGAACGGCGCATGGACGGACTGCAGCTCCAGCCCGTTTTCGCGCGCGTACTGCGCGATGGCGCATACGTCGATCTCGGGGGAGGTGGCGTCGATAAAGCAGCCGTCAAAGCCGGCCTGACGGACGAGGGGGACGATATCGTATTGGGAGATATCCTTGGAACAGATGCTCAGGTTGATGGCAGTCTTCATGGTATGTCGCTTCTTTCTAATGGTGATCAGTCTGCATAGAACAGGCCTTCGAACAGCTCGTAGGTGGGCACGGATTCGCCGCCGATGGTGGCGCTGTAGCCGCCGATATCGGTGCGCAGCCAGCCGGAGGCGAATTCATATTCCGACCAGTCGTACTCTTCGGGCACGATATAGAGCCATTCGATATCATCGGTGGCGACGATCCACGCGCTCTCACCGGCCTTGAGCGTGCGCGCATAGCCGGTGTTGGTGCGGCTGATGCACAGCGGGATATCGCGCAGGGCGGTGACTTTCGTGCCCATGGGGTACAGATCGCGCGGCATTTCGACCACGCCGTTGGTGAGCACGGCCTCGTCTTCTGCGGAATAGGCGGTGCAGACGATCAGATCGCACGGGCGGAACCAGGTGTGCAGGATGGAGCCGCGGGCAGAGCCGGTGAGCGTGCCGTCGGCATTGACGGTGATCTCCCAGGGCATCATGAAGATCTGTCCGAGGTAGGAAAGCTCGCCATGATAATAGGAATAGACATAGGTGGTGTCATCGTCGCTCCAGCCGTAATCGGAAACGAGGAGAAGAGCGTCGTCCGCGCCGTTGTCCAGGCGCAGGGCATGGATGCGGCCGGTCATATCGACGCCTTCGCCGTCGACCTGGCTGGAACCGGCGATGAGGCGGTAGGCGGAGGCGCCAGTCTCTTCATTGTACTTGTGGGCGTATTTGACGGTTTCTACTGAGCCGTCGCCGTCCAGATCGATCTGCATGCCGCTGGTCAGCTCAAAGACCTGACCGAGGGGAAGGGAGTAGGCCTGTTCGGCCACGGAAACGGCGGGGATGAGCAGAAGAAGGCTGAGGCACAGAACAAGAAGAAGCTTTTTCATAGGGTTCCCTCCAGTGGTTTTTTATAGGGGTAATCATTCGACGCGCGCGCGCCGTTTCCTGTTGCATGGCGAGCAAAAGAAGAATGGAAATTATGAACGAAAAACAAACGTTTTGCATTTGAGGAAGAAAATCTTTGACGAAAGGTCCAAGCTTGTGTATAATGGTTTCATAGACAAAAATACTCCATCGGGAGGGATGTTCCAATGGTACAGGTTATTCTCGGCAAAAAGGGCAGCGGCAAGACCAAGCGCCTGATCGATATGGCTAATGAGGCTCTCAAGACGGAACACGGCTATGTGGTGTTCATGGACGACGATACCCGCTATATGTACGACCTGCGTCACGAGATCCGCTTTGTGGACTGCTCTGACTACGCCAAGCGCGAAGAGCGCAGCGCCGATATGTTCTACGGTCTGGTCGCCGGCATGCTCTCCGTCAATTACGATATCACCCTGATCTTTGTTGACGCGTTCAAGAAGCTGGTCAACACCGAGATGCAGGATCTGGAGAATCTGTTCGACCACCTGAACAAGCTTTCCGAGCAGCGCCACGTGAACATTGTGCTGTCTGTCAGCGCGGACGCCGACGAGCTGCCCGAATTCATCACCAAGCTGGCGATCTGATAAAAACGACTGCAGGAGGTTACCGCTGTGAAAAAGATCCCGTTTGCATGTCAGCTGTATTCTGTGCGCAATTCCCTCGCGAAGGATTTTGAGGGCACCATCCGCGCCGTGGCCAATGCGGGCTATGAGGGCATCGAATTTTATGGCGGTCTGGATACCTGGACTGCGGAGAGGATCAACGCCATCACGGCCGAGACCGGGCTGAAGGTTTGCGGCTGGCACAGCAATATCAACGATTTCAGCGATGAGAACATCAAGAACACCATCGCCTTCCACAAGTCCATCGGCAATAAGTGCATGGTCATCCCGGGTCTGCCGGGCGAAATGACCTGCTCTGCGGCCGCGTGGCACAAGACGGCCGAGCGCTTCAATGAGATCGTCAAGATCCTCAGGGAAGAGGGCATGTACACCGGCTATCACAACCACTATATCGAATTTGCGCTGATCGACGGCGAAATGCCGTGGGATATCATTGCGACCGAGACTGATAAGGATTTCATCCTGCAGATCGACAACGGCAACGCGATGCACGGCAAGGCGGACCCGCTGGCATACCTGAAAAAGTACCCGGGCCGCGCGCGCACGTTCCACTTCAAGCCCTATTCGTACACGAAGGGCTACGATGTCACCCCCGGTGTCGACGACGATATTCCGTGGCAGGAGACGGTGGACGAGCTTGTGAAGCAGAATGCGACCGAGTGGATCATCGCCGAGTATGAGACCGAAGCCCTGTACAACGATATCGAGGGCATCGAGATCTGCGCGAAGAACCTGGGCAAGTTCCTGGAAGGCTGAGACGGATATTGATTGAACAATAGGCGCAGGCGGCGCGGATGCGCTGTCTGCGCTTTTTGCGAACATTGGCGGGCTGTATCAGCAAAAAATGGCAGATGGACAGCCCGGATTATGGAATAAAGAACACGATGGAAAGGGTGCAGAACAGATGTGCGCGGCGTTTCGTTATGGAAATTTGAATGAACTGTATGCGGCCTGCCCGGAGCTGCCCGGGAAGGGCGATGTATCCGTGCTGGCAAAACCCGTGGAGGGGGAAGGATTCGTATGCAAAAATGCGATCGCCATCCAGCCGATGGAAGGCTGCGACGGCACGATCGGCGGATCTCCCGATGAATGGACCTACCGCCGCTACAGGCGATTTGCCGCAGGCGGCGCGGGACTTGTGTGGGCGGAGGCGATTTCCGTGGTGCCGGAGGGGCGCGCGAACCCGCGCCAGCTGATGCTGACGGAAGACAATCTCGACGATTTCCGCCGGCTGACCGACGCGATGCGCGAAGAGGCGGCCAAAAACGGCGAAGAGCCGCCGGTGATGATCGCGCAGCTGACGCACAGCGGCCGCTGGAGCCGTCCGGTGAAGGATAACGCGCCTATCCGCATGTGGACCAGCCCGGTGCTTGACCCGCATCAGAAGCTGCCGGAGGATTATCCCATTGCGACGGACGAATACCTGGCCTCGCTGCCGGAGAAGTTCGCGGAATCCACCCGTCTTGCGCGTGCGGCGGGCTTTGACGGAGTGGACGTGAAGGCGTGCCATCTGTACCTGTATTCCGAAATGCTGGGCGCATTCGACAGGCCCGGCCCCTACGGCGGATCGTTTGAAAACCGCACGCGCCTGTTCCTGGAGAGCATCGAGGCTGCGCGCAGCGAGATCGCGGGAGGCGTTCTGGCCAGCCGCGTGAATCTGTATGACGGAACGGCGGCGAACTGGGGCGTGGGAGAGAACCTGTCTCTCGACCTGACCGAGCCGCTGATGCTGCTGGACAAGATGTGGGATAAGGGCGTAAAGCTGTTCAACATTACGATGGGCACGCCGTATTACAACCCGCATGTGAACAGGCCGTATGCAAACGGCGGATATGTGCCGCCGGAGGAGCCGCTGGCGGGCGTGGCAAGGCTGTTGGAGGGCTGCGCGCAGGCGCAGAAGAGGCTGCCAAAGGCGGTCATTCTGGCCACGGGCCTTTCGTATCTGAGGGAATATGCGCCCGAGATCGCGGCCGGTATGGCGCAGCGGGGAGAGGCGAAGCTGTTCGGCTTTGGCCGCGGCGCGTTCGCCTATCCGGATCTGGCGCATGATATTTGCCAAAAGGGCAAAATGGAGCACGACAAATGCTGCGTGACCTGCTCTTTGTGCACGAAGATCATGCGCGCGGGCGGCAGGCCCGGCTGCCCGGTGAAGGACACCGAGTGGTATCTGCCCGAGTACAGGCGCGTGATCAAATAAGCCGACAGGAGGAAAAAACATGCTGAAAACTGCATTGGTGACCGGCGGCAGCCGAGGGATCGGCCGCGGCATTGCAGACAGGCTGCTCAGCGAGGGCTGGAAAGTGGCGATCACTTCGCGCTCTATGGCAGACGAGCAGGCGCAGAAGGTTTTTCTGTGCATCCAGGCGGACAACGCCAAGCCGGAAGACCGCGAAATGTGCGTGAAAAAATGTATCGAGGAATGGGGCGGGATCGGCCTGCTGGTGAACAATGCGGGCGTCGCGCCGAATGTGCGCGCGGACTTGCTGGACATGGGCGAGGATTCCATGCGCCGCCTTTTGGAGATCAACCTGATGGGGCCGTTTTTCCTCACGCAGACGGTGGCGAAGCAGATGATCGCGCAGGGCTACGGCACGATCATCAATATCACCAGCTGCTCGGCGTATGCGGCCAGCGTGAACAGGGGCGAATACTGCATTTCCAAGGCTGCGCTGGCGATGTCGA
>JAFQGN010000142.1 GCA_017398245.1 Clostridia bacterium
CGCAGCTGATCACCAGCGCGCGCATGCCCCCTTCTTCCAGCAGCAGTGCGCGTACATACAGCGGATCGCGCACAGACTGCGCGCAGCGTCCGAGATAATAGCCGTATCCGGCCAGTTCAACTCCCATCGGAGGCGTGAGTTCCTGTTTTCCAAAGCCCGCCCGCATGCAGATCACCCTTTCGTCAGAGAAGACCGGGAATAATATCCTTGTAGCGTTCGATCAGCCGGTCGTTCCATGCATCTCCGCTGTCGATATTGCTGGACTTGAAGAAATCGGCTTCAAAGCCCTCTTCCAGAGAAAGCTCCTTGACGCGGCATACGATCGACTGCAAAATCGCCGCGCCGACAGCGGTCGAGGTGGGGCCGACCATCGCGCCGTCCGCAAACGATACGGAGGCATCGCCCAGCACGCCGCCGTTGTCCAGAATCAGATCGGCCGCTTCAAAAAGGCGCAGGTTCAGGCTGTTTCTGGAAGTAACGGCTGTCGTATGGTTCATACTGGTCAGTGCGATGACAAAAGCGCCGCGATCCTGCGCCGCCTTTGCAAGCAGCACCGGAACGGCATTTCTGCCGGAATTGGAAACGGAGATGAGCACGTCCCCCGCTTTGATGGGATAGCGATCCAAAAGGATATCCACCCAGTTTTCACGGCGCTCTTCCGCAGTGCTGCCGGCTGCGCTCACATGCAGCATCAGCTTTTCATCCATGATGGGGCAAACGCGGGCCATACCGCCGGCGCGATAGAAAATCTCCAGTGCAAGCAGTGGCCGTGACCGGTTCCGAAGGTATAGACCATTCCGCCGTTGCGGAAGCATTCGGCAATATGCTGCGCGGCCTGTTCCATGGCCTGTGCCTGGCTCTCCTGCGTTCTGGCGATCAACGCCTTCAAATTATTAAAATAGGTATCGATAGCGCTCATTTCCGAACCTCCTCATACGTATTTTTTAGCAGTGTCAGGGAATCGCCGCAAAGGATTCCTTCCTTTTTCATTATGTGGATAATTGCGCCCAGCTCGGGCGTATATTCGGGGTCGCAGATCACAGCGTCCGGCATGCGGGAGTGCAGCTCGCTGCCGAACTCCTTCCGGGCAAGTTCGCTGTGGGCAAAGATTCCGCCGTACAGACCGATCCGACAGGTTTCCGGCGCCTTTTTGAGCAGTTCCTGCGTTTCCTCCAGCGACAGTTCCAGCGCGATCGCCAGTGCAAGAGCGGTATTCTTTTTGGGCTTATAGTGGTCATCTTTGCGCAGCTTCGAAAACAGCTTGCGATCCAGATTGGCCCTCTTGTAGCAATCGGGGTCTTTCATGCCCTTTTCGTCGATCTTGCGCAGCACCATCTGCGAAAAGCTTTCGTCGATCCTGTTGAGTGCTTCTTCCAGAGAAGAGGCTGCACACGGCGCACACACACTCGATCCTGCTAATTGGATTGGCTTCGGCCTGCGGCGAAAATCGATATGTTCATCGACATAATTGTCGTCTATGTACTCGGCAATGCCTGCATACAATTTCTCGCTGATCCGGAAGCTGTCCTTATCAAACACAACGATGCTGACCCGCATGTCGTTTTCATCGTTCTCAAGCAGAAAGTCGCGAATTGTATCTTTCGCAATGCGAAGCGCCTGATCCTTCGGATAGCCGTATATGCCGGATGAGATCAGCGGAAAAGCAACGCTTGTACAGCCGTGCTCCTTCGCAAGCAGGATGGAGTTTCTGTAGCTGGAGATGAGGAGCTCGCGCTCTCCGTGTTCGCCTCCGTTCCACACAGGGCCGACCGTATGGATCACATACTTGCAGGGCAGCCGGTAGCCCTTCGTGATCTTCGCTTCTCCGGTTTCGCAGCCGCCAAGCCTCCTGCATTCGGCAAGCAGTTACGGGCCCGCCGCCGTATGGATCGCCCCGCAAACGCCGCCTCCGTTTTCAAGGCGGTTGTTGGCCGCATTGACGATGGCGTCCACCTGCATTTTGGTTATATCGTTCCGCACGAATTCAAGGGGCATATGCTCACCTCATCTTTTTCTGTTCGTTCCGGCGATCATCCTTCGGCAAAAGCCTCGCAGAGCTGATCGATCATTTCGTGCCGGATAAGGCCCTGATACCATTTTTCGGGGATATCCTCCACGCCGTACAGTACGCCTGCAAGGCCTCCTGCGACCGCAGCAACGGTATCCGTATCTCTTCCCAGATTTACAGCTTTCAGGATGCATTCGCTGTAGCTTTCCGTTGTGAGCAGGCACCACAGCGCCGCCTTGAGCGTGCCGACAACATATCCGCCGCTGTTAATTTCTTCTTCCGAACAAGGCATGTCGTACAGATCGAATACCTGCCCGTAATGACGCATTTCGTCTTCAAAGCCCGGCGCAAAACTGTAGTATTCCTTTGCCTTTTCAAGCCCCAGCCGGATAGCGCGTGTATTCTGCCAGGACAGCAGTTCCATCAGGATCAGCGCGTATATGCCGCAGCCCATCATTGCACGCGGATGCGCATGCGTCAGGCTCGATACTCTATGGATCAAGTCCATATGCCCTTCCAGGGGCGCAAAGGGGATCTTGTATTTGCAGTACAGCACTGCAGGGATGATGCGCATCAGAGAGCCGTTGCCGTTATCATACTCTCCGCTGCAGCCGCACTTCAACGCAGGCATACCATCGGCATAATTGCGCAGCGCCTCGTTAGTGGTGGTGCCGATATCGAACACCTCATCCGTAGCCGTATAGCGCGATTTCTTCTTCCAGTTATAGAAGCGCCGCATCATGTCTTCATAGTTCACGCCGTCCGCAAGGCTGTCAAGCGTCGCCAACGCCATGCTGGTATCGTCCGACCATGTTCCCGCCGGCACACCATGCGAACCATATCCGCGATAATCCAGCACGGGATCTTTCCGCAATTCTTCCCGATCCATGAATTCCACCGGAACGCCCATGGCGTCTGCGATGGCATGGCCAAACATAGCGGCGCGGATCGCTTCAAGCGGCCTATCAAACATGACGATATCCCTCCCCTGCACGCTTATATCTTCTTAAGCGCCTCACGCAGAACTTTGACCGC
>JAFQGN010000143.1 GCA_017398245.1 Clostridia bacterium
CTTTGGCCTTTCGGCAAGAAACTACTTCGGCGACGCACGCTACTTCAGAACGATCTATGTCGGCTCTGACATTTGGCAGGGCATTGGCTGGAACTCTATTATCTATCTGAGCGCTCTGGCCAGCATCGATATGGAACTGTACGAAGCGGCGAGGATCGACGGCGCTGGCCGACTCAAGCAGACCTGGCACATCACCCTGCCGGGCATTGCTCCGACCATCACCATCCTCCTCATCCTGCGTATGGGCAGCATGCTCAGCGTCGGCTACGAGAAGATCATTCTTCTGTACAACGCTATGATTTATGAGACGGCTGACGTCATCTCCTCCTACGTCTATCGCGTAGGTATTCAGGACATGCAGTTCTCCCGTTCTACTGCTATCAACGTGCTGAACAGTATCTGTAACTTCGTGCTCGTTATCGTTGCCAACAAGGTTTCCGCGTCTGTCTCTGAAACGAGTCTGTGGTAAAGGGGAGGTGTACAAATGGCTGCTATTAAACGTTCCATTGGTGAGCGAGTATTTGAAGTATTCAACTATGTCTTCATGGCGGCGCTGTGCATCGTCTGCTTGTACCCGATGTGGTATGTCTTCTGCGCAGCGTTTTCCGATCCGAACTACATGTACGGCAGCCGCGGCATCCTGATTTGGCCGTATCAGCCGTACAACCTCAAGGGCTTCGAAATGGTCTTCCAGAACCAGAACCTGATCAGGAGCTTCCTGAACACCCTGCTGTACATGGGCGTCGGTACTTTCCTGAACATGTTCCTTACCTGCATGAGCGCTTATGCTCTCTCCCGTAAGGGCTGCTTCTGGAACGGCAAGATCATGAAGTTCGTTGCTTTCACCATGTACTTCCAGGGCGGTATGATCCCGTTCTACCTCATGGTGTTCAACATGGGCCTGCTGAATACCTACTCCGGTATCATCCTGCCCGTTCTGATCTCCACCTATAACATGATCGTTATGCGTACCGCTTTCGCCGGCGTGCCGGATTCCCTCGAAGAGTCCGCCCACCTCGACGGCGCTTCCGACTGGACGATCCTGTGGAAGATCTATTTCCCGCTGGCTCAGGCCACCGTCGCTGTTGTCGGCCTGTATTATGCCGTTTACTGGTGGAACAACTGGTTCAACCCGAGCCTGTTCCTCACCAACGGCAAGTCCAAGTATCCGCTGCAGCTGCTCCTGCGTGAAATCCTGATCAACAACGATACCCAGCAGATGACGAACTCCAACTTCGCCTCTCTGGAAGGTATCTCCCAGTACAAGCTGCTGGTTAAGTACTGCGTCATCGTCGTCGCTACCGTGCCGATCCTTGTCGCGTATCCCTTCCTGCAGAAGTACTTCGTAAAGGGCGTTATGATCGGTTCCATCAAGGGCTAATCAAAACAGCAATACGCCGAAGGGGCATCCCTTCGGCGTATTTTTTGTGCATTAATTGCACCACGCCATTGAAATATTCCTTTGTTTAAAGTATAATATTCTTTGGGAGGATTGATAACCATGAAGATTCTTTTGACCGGCGGCGCCGGATACATCGGCACCCATACCTGTATCGAGCTGATCAACGCTGGCTATGATATCGTCGTTTGCGATAATTTTGTAAACAGCCAGCCCGAATCCATGAACCGCGCAATGCAGATCACCGGCAAGACCTTCCCGGTCTATGCGCTGGATTGCCGCGATGAAGCCAAGCTGGAAGTGCTCTTTGAACAGGAAAAGCCGGAAGCCGTCATCCATTTTGCCGGCCTGAAGGCTGTGGGCGAGTCTGTCCAGAAGCCGCTGGAGTATTACGAGAATAATCTGAACGCCACCTTCGTTCTCATGAAGGTGATGGAAAAGTACGATTGTAAGAAGATCGTCTTCTCCTCTTCTGCGACTGTGTATGGCGAGCAGGATGAAATGCCCCTCGTCGAGACCATGAAGTGCACTCGCTGCTCTAACCCCTATGGCTGGACCAAGTACATGATCGAGCAGATTATGCGCGATTACGCGGTCGCCCATCCGGATTGGTCTGTCGTTCTGCTGCGCTACTTCAACCCCGTCGGCGCGCATGAAAGCGGCATGATCGGCGAAAACCCGAACGGCATTCCGAACAACCTGATGCCGCGCGTGACCCAGGCTGCGCTGGGCAAGATGAAGATGCTGGGCGTCATGGGTAATGACTATCCGACTCCGGACGGCACCTGCCTGCGCGACTATATCCTTGTTGTCGACTTGGCGAAGGGCCACGTCTGCGCCATCAATTATGCCAAGACCAACAACGGTTGCGACGTGTTCAACCTCGGCACCGGCGTTGGTTACAGCGTTCTGGATATCATCAATACCTTTGAGCGCGTGAACAACATCAAGGTTCCGCACGAAATCGTCGCTCGTCGCCCCGGCGATCTGCCGATGGCCTATTCCAATCCGGAAAAGGCTGAGAAGATTCTCGGCTGGAAGGCGGAAAAGACGCTGGACGATATGTGCCGTGACAGCTGGAACTGGCAGCAGAAGAACCCCAACGGATATTGATCCTAATTTCCGAAACAGCGCCCCGTCGGAGAACCGGCGGGGCATTTATTCAATCCGAACCTTTTTGATTGCTAAGGAGCAGAGATGAAAACTACTCATAAAAAGCTGGTGCGCGACAGGATTCCGGAAATCATTCGGGAAGATGGGAAAACCCCGGTCTGCCGCACGCTTTCGCAAGAGGAATACCTTGCAGAATTGCGCAAGAAGCTGCAGGAGGAAGTGCGGGAATTTCTGGAAGCGAACGATCCGGCTGAACTGGCGGACATTTGCGAGGTGATAGACGCGTTTGCGGAACTCCTTGGCGGAAAAGAGAGGATACTCCAGATTCAGCAACGCAAGCGGGAAAGCAACGGCGCGTTCGCAGAACGCATCTTTCTTGAATCGGTCTTGAGCGAAGAATGAGGCTGAAACTTGCGTCGTGCAAGAAATATACTGTTATTGTCGTATTATGCAACGAAAGGACTTGAAGTTATGAGCCTTACACAAGCAGAGATCACCGCTGTCAAAGGACAGGGTTTTTTGCAGAACAGGGGAACAGAGCTATTTTCCGGCCGCGTTGTTGCGCCAGGTACGGTTTTCACTGCGCAGAATTTTGCCGACTTGGCTGAGCTGGCCAATACATACGGCAACGGAAAGCTGATTTGCACCAGCAGGCTGTCGGTCGAAGTCCCCGGGATTCCGTACGAGAAAATTGAACCCGCGAAGCAGTTTGCGGCGGAGCATGGTTTGCGCTTTGGCGGAACCGGTGCGAAAGTACGGCCGGTTGCTTCCTGTAAGGGCACGACCTGCATTTATGGCAATTACGATACGCACGCGCTTGCGACGAGAATCCATGAGCAGTTCTACATTGGCTGGACGGACGTCAAACTGCCGCATAAGTTCAAGATCACTGTGGGCGGCTGCCCGAACAGCTGCATGAAGCCGAGTCTGAATGACTTTGGCGTGGAAGGCCGCAAGGCGCCGGTGTTTGATGCTGAAAAATGCCGCGGCTGCGCAAGTTGCGCTGTGGAAAAGCGCTGCCCGATGAAAGCGGCGAAGGTTGTGGACGGAAAACTGCATATTGATGAAAGCGTGTGCCTGAATTGCGGCGTCTGCACCGGAAAATGCCCGTTCCAGGCCGTTGCGCACGATTCCAAAACGATGTATCAGATCTATGTGGGCGGCACATGGGGAAAGCGCAGCCGCATGGGCACGCCGCTTTCGCGCCTTGTGACGGAGGACGAGATCTTGCCGATTCTTGAAAAGACGTTGCTTTGGTACAAGGAAAACGCTTTTGCGAAAGAGCGCCTCGGCATGGCGATCGATCGTATCGGCGCGGAAAAGCTGGAAGCAGCGCTGATGAGCGACGATCTTCTGGCTCGCAAGGAAGAGATCCTTGCCAAGGAGATCCTCACGAGGGGATAATATGCGGAGAATACTGTGTGCTTTGTTCGTCGCGCTGAGCCTTTTTGCGTCGGCGCATGCGGAATCGGTTTCCATTGAGGATGCATTCGGCAATACTGCCATGTTGGATCAGGACTGCCGCGTCGTCAGCTGCCATGCTTCCTTTGCACAGTGCTGGCTGCTTTCCGGTGGAACACTTGTAGGCGTTACTGAAGACGCTATAACAGACCGGGATCTGGAAATTGAAGGCGATATCGGCATTGTCGGCACCGTAAAGAGTATCGATTTGGAGCGTCTTGTCGCTCTCGAACCGGATTATGTCCTCCTTTCGGCGGATCTGACTGCGCATTTGGAGTTGGAGCCGATCCTGCAGCAAATGGGCATAGCGTATGGATATTTTCGTGAGGATACGTTTGCGGAATACGCCGCGATTATGCAGCAGTTTTGCGCGATAAACGATCCTACCGGCGAGAGTTATCGGCAGAATGTAACCGAAGTAGAAAACAGGATCCGGTCGGTACAAGAGGAAATACCGAAGGAGACAGACGAAACAGTTCTTCTGTTGCGGGCGTTTTCCAGCGGAATGAAAGCGAAAACGGACGATAATCTGGCCGGACAGATCCTGAAGGAGTATGGCTTTCTCAACATCGCGGATAGATTCCCGTCTTTGCTGGAAGAGCTGAGCATGGAACAGATCCTGCTGGAAGACCCGGATCATATTTTCGTGATCACCATGGGGGATGAGAGCGCGGCGCGTGAGTATCTTATGCAGAATGTGGAAAATGATCCGGCGTGGGCGGGGCTTTCGGCCGTGCGCAACGGGCGTTATGTCGTTTTGCCGCAGGAACTCTTCCACTACAAACCAAACGCGCGTTGGGACGAAAGCTATCGGTATCTTGCGGAGATTTTGTATCCTGAATTATTCGCGGAGGCGGAATAAAGGTATGAAAAAGGTTTCGGGAAAGGGGCTATGGCTCATTGGCGCGCTGGCGCTATGCATTTTCAGCCTGTTTCTCGGAACCTTTTTTGGCTCAACGAGCACAAGCGTGGCCGATGCGCTTCGCGCGCTCGTTCAGAATGATCGCGCGAGCGCTGCATATCGCATTCTTATGTATGTGCGCCTGCCGCGCGTGTTCGGCGCGATGCTGGCCGGCAGTGCGCTTGCCGTTTCCGGAGCGATCATTCAAGCGGCTTTAGGGAATCCTATGGCTTCGCCGAACATCATTGGCGTAAATTCCGGCGCGGGTTTTGCGGTTTCGCTTGTCGTTTCCATTGCGCCGATGGCGCTTTGGGCAATGCCGATCGCCGCTTTTTTCGGCGCGCTCTCGGCTTGTCTTCTGATCTGGCTCATTGCTGCGAAAACCGGTGCAAACCGGGTAACGATCACGCTGATTGGCGTCGCGGTCAGCAGTATTTTCAGCGCGGGTATCAACGCTGTGAAAACTGTGTTTCCGGAAAGCCTGTATAACACCAGCACATTTTTAATCGGCGGCCTGTCCGGCGTGGGGTATGAACGCCTGCTGCCCGCAGGCGCGCTGATCATTTTCGCGCTGGCAGCGGCTTTTATCTGTGCGCGGCATATCGATGTGCTCTCGATGGGGGAAGAAACTGCCGCCTCGCTTGGTATGCCGGTGAAGGCGTTTCGATTTGTGCTGCTCGTTCTGGCGAGCATTCTAGCGGGGAGCGCAGTCAGCTTTGCGGGGCTCCTCGGCTTTGTGGGTCTGCTCGTTCCGCATATCAGCCGGCGCATCATCGGCAGCAAAAACCGGCTGCTCCTGCCGTTCTGCGCATTTAGCGGCGCGTCGCTCGTTCTCCTGTGCGATCTGCTCGGTCGCGTCCTTTTTGCGCCGTATGAATTGCCGGTCGGCATACTGCTTTCGTTCATCGGCGGGCCGTTTTTCATCGCGCAGATCATGGGCCAGAGGAGGAGAACGCTATGATCCGCCTGCAGAACGTTTCGTTTTCGTACCCGTCAAAACAGGTGCTGGAATCCTGCAGCGCGCAGTTTGAACGGGGAGAGCTGTGCGCGATCGTCGGGCCGAATGGCAGCGGAAAAACGACCATGCTCAGGCTCCTCAGCCGTTTGCTCCTGCCCGAAAACGGGCGGCTTTACCTGAATGAACGCGCGTATGAGGCGTTTTCCAGACGAGAATTTGCGCGTGCAGTTGCGCTTATGCCACAAAAAAGCACCGTTCCGGAGATGACGGTGCAGGAATTTGTGGAACATGCGCGCTACCCATACCTTTCTTTTGCACAAAAACTATCCACAGATGATCGACTGCATGTGGATAATGCTTTGCAGTACACGCATATGCAGGGTTTGCGGGACCGATATTTGCGCGAGCTCTCGGGCGGCGAATGCCAGCGCGCGTATCTCGCGCTGCTGCTTGCGCAGACGACGGACCACGTTCTCTTGGATGAACCGACAAATCATCTGGACGTTTCCGCCCAGTTTGAGGTCATGCGCATTTTACGCGCAATGCGCGATGAAAATAAATGCGTCGTCGCGGTCCTGCACGATCTCAGCCTTGCGCTTCGCTTCTGCGATCGCGTTATTGTCATGGACAAGGGGCGCATCGTTGCGGACGCGCGGCCGGATCGGATCGCCGAGAGCGCTGTATTGCGCGAAGTTTTTGGCGTGCGCTGTACGATGGTGAAAACCGAAAGTTCTTACCACTATGCTTTTGACCCTGTCTGAACGGGTCTCTGGCTTTGGAATGCATGAAAAAAGCACACCCTCCGCTTGGGAAGGTGTGCTTTTGTACGTTTATTTGCCGGATACATACGCCGCGGCCGCCGTTGCGGCGACAGCGCCGTCTCCGGCTGCGGTCACGACTTGCCTGAGCGGCTTTGTGCGGATGTCGCCTGCCGCGTACACACCAGCCACGCTTGTGCAGGTGTCCTCGCCTGCCGCAACATAGCCTTGCGCGTCCAACTCTACTTGGCCAGCGAGCAGTTCAGTCTGCGGAACCGTACCTACGGCCACAAACAGGCCGTCTGTCCGCATCGTGCCGCCGCTGCCCAGATGCAAAAGGAGGCCGTTTTCGAAGCGTTCGATCGCCGTCACCGTCTCTTGCAGCCGGAACTGCACATTCGGCAACGCCTTGAGTCGTTCCACATCGTGCCCGGAGGCGCGCAGCTCGTTTCGGCGATGGATCAGCGTTACATTTTTGCAGAAACGGGCCAGATACAGGCCGTCTTCTACCGCCGTGTTGCCCCCGCCGACAACCACTACATCCTTGTCTCGGTACAGAGCGCCGTCGCAGGTCGCGCAATAGCTTACGCCGCGGCCGATGTTCATCTCTTCGCCGGGTACATCCAGCTTGCGCGCTTTTGCGCCCATGCACAGAATGACCGCGTCGGCCTCAAACTGTTCGCCGCCTTCTGCGGTAATGATTTTGCGTTCGTCGGTCAGCTCCAGCGCGCTGACGCCGGTGTACTCGGTCATCATGCCGGCCTCTTCCGCCTGCTGCATGAAAAGGGACATCAGCTCCGGCCCGCCGACGCCGCCCGGAAAGCCGGGGTAGTTGTGCAGCTTGTCCGTAGTCGACGCTTGCCCGCCGGGGAACCCGGCTTCAAACAGCACGGGAGAAAGGCCCGCGCGCGCTGCATACAAGCCTGCGGTCAGTCCAGCAGGGCCGCCGCCGATGATCGCAACAGATATTCTTCGCATGACGAAACCTCCTTGATCGGATCAAACCTCGCGCCGCCCCTGGAACGCTTGCGAAAGCGTAACCTCGTCGGTGTATTCCAGTTCGCCGCCGACCGGCACGCCGTGCGCAATGCGCGTGATGCGTACGCCAAGCGGTCGCGCTAGCCTTGTAATATAGGATGCCGTGGCTTCGCCTTCGATATCCGGATTGGTCGCCAAAATGAGCTCCTGCACCTGACCGCCCTGCAGACGTTCCAGCAGCTCTTTTATGCGAATATCGTTCGGCCCCACGCCGTCCATGGGGGAGATCACGCCGTGCAGAACATGATACAGCCCGTTGTAATCGCGCATGCGCTCCAGCGCGGCCACATCGCGCGGGTCGCGCACCACGCAAACCACGCTCCTGTCGCGGTTAGGATCGCTGCAAATGCGGCAGGGGTCAATATCGGTATAATCGCCGCAAACCGGGCAATAATGAACCTGTTTTTTGCCGTTAAAAATGGCGACAGCCAGTTCACGCACCTGATCTTCATCCATGCTCAGGATATGATACGCCAAACGCTGGGCCGTCTTTTGGCCAACGCCGGGCAGGCGGGAGAGGTGGTTCACCATTTTCGATACGGGCTCGAGCATTCCGGCCATTAGAACAGACCGGGCATGTTCAGGCCGCCGGTGAGCTTGCCCATTTCGCGTTCGCTGGTCTCGCCGGCGATGCGCAGAGCCTCGTTCACGGCCGCGAGGATCATATCGGACAGCATTTCGACGTCGTCCGGGTCCACCGCTTCCGGCTTGATCTCCAGCGCAATCAGTTCCTTCGCGCCGCTCACCTTTGCGGTCACCATGCCGCCGCCGGCGCTGGCTTCAAATTCGCGCGCCTCGATCTCTTCCTGCATCTTCTGCATCTGCTGCTGCAGCTTCTGCGCCTGACGCGCCAGCTGCTGCATGTTCGCTCCGCCCATTCCGGGGAATCCACCGCGTGCCATATTCATTTCCTCCTGTTTTACCGGAAATCTGTCCGGGAATTTTGCAATTAGCGGCCGGGTTTTCGCCCAAACCATCACCTTATAGTATACAGGAAAGGAGCGCCCGCGTCAAATGCACAGGCGCTCCGAAAGGGTTAAATTCGTTTTCAGGGCTTCAGCGCGATCTTCACGCTCTCGCCCCTCTTGGCGATGGCGAACGCTTCGGCAAACTCGCTCAGCGGCAGCACGTGCGAAAGCACGCCTTCCGTGCCGATCGAGCCGTCGGCGATCCCTTCGATGATGCGCGGATAGCAGTTCGGGCTCAGGCTCGAGCCGTACAGATCCAACTCCTTCGCATCGCCGATAATGGACCAATCGATGTTCGCCGGGCCCGGGAACACCGACATTTCCACAAACCTGCCGCCCTTTTTGATCAGCTGCAGGCCCTGAGAGATGGAAGCCGTGTGGCCGGAAGCGTCGATATACACGTCCACGCCGCAATTTTCGGTCATTTCGGCGATGAGATCCGGCAGGCCGTCCTGCGTCCATGCAGGCATAGCGATATCTGCGCCCAGCTTCAGAGCCAGTTCGCGCTTTTTCGGGTCGGGCTCGATAGATATGATCGTCTTCGGGCGTACATTGCCATGGCCCTTCTGTGCCATCGCAGCGATCATACCGAGACCAAGCGTACCTGCACCGGCAACGGCGACGATATCGCCCTCTTCGATCCGCGCACGATCCACAGCGTGCAGCGCGCAGGCGAACGGCTCGATCAGGACTGCCTTCTCTACCGGCATATC
>JAFQGN010000144.1 GCA_017398245.1 Clostridia bacterium
CGATCCCCCTGTCGCGATAGAACGCAGCCGCAGCCGGGTTGATCGCCATCAGCCTCTCATAGGGCGTCTCCTGGTCCGCGCCGCAGTTTTTCAGATATTCCGCCGCCTCGGGCCCGATCTTTTCCAGCGGCCTTTCGGTCTCCTCCTGCCGGAAATCCAGATAGGCCCTGCCGCCCTTTGCCATCAGGCGCAGCACCTGCCTGTCCACGCGCGAGGAGCCGCCCAGCTTTCTTGCGTCAAACGGCCACTGATACCCCTTGCGGAACACGCTGTCGAGAAGATCGCCCTCGCCGTCGAATTCTGCCCTGTCCAGCACCTTCTCGCCCTTTTCGTCCCTGTAAGCGGGGATCGCCTGCTGATACGAGCCCGAAACGTTCCACAGCACCTTGAGCGAGGCCAGCCCGTACTGCCAGTAGCACAAATTGTTCGTCTCCGCCCCCGCACGGATCGCCGCGCCGGTCGCGCCGGTCTGGCTGCGCGGGAACACCGTGCGCGAATACACGGTGGAAGGCCCGCCCGTGGCGAGGATCACGTTTTTCGCCGAAACGACCGCCGTATCCTCGTCGTTGACCAGCAGAAGGCCCGTCACTTTCCCCTCGCCGTCGGTCAGAACGCTCGCCAGTACGTATCCTTCCAGTATCCTCGTGCCCCTGTTTTTCACGCTTTCCAGCAGCTTTTCGGCCATGAACCGGCTCGTCAGCGGCCCGGCAGATGTCGCGCGCAGGCTCTCGTCGTGGTCGGTCCTGTAGCCCACAAATTCTCCCAGCTCGTTCTGCGGAAAGGGCACGCCCAGCTCCACCAGCTTGAAAAACGCCCTTGGCGAGCCCGCTGCCAGCGCATAGGCCGTATCGCCGTGCATCGCGCCGCCGGCAAAAAACGCCTTTGCGAGACTGGCCGGACTGTCGTTGTAATCGCCCGCCACGTTCATTTTGAAAAACGTCTGCTTGTCGCTGCCGGCGTTCCGGCTCGTGCCGGCGCTCAGGTCGCGCGCGACAAGAAGCGTGTCCACGCCCATTTTCATCAGTTCGTCCGCCGCGTTCAGACCAGCCGCGCCCGCGCCCACCACGGCGGTATTGCAGGTATACCTTTTCATACTCCAGCCTCCTTGGGGTTACGCTCAGGGGCTCCGCCCCTAAGAACCCTGCAAGGGGGAATGATTCCCCCTTGACCCCTCAATTAGGGAAAAACGGTACACAAATAAAGAGTTTTCTATCCTCACCGCTCCGTCATGCCGACATCCGTCTCCTCTTCAAAAACAGAACCCCCGTACAATACAAGGTGAACAATCACCCCTATAATCGATTTCTTTTTGGAGGGCGCGGGAACCTTTTTCTTTTTCAAAAGAAAAAGGTTCCCGCCGTTCTCTCGTAAAAAAGAAAGGAGCTGCCGCGATGCGGCAGCTCCGCAGCAGGCCGGGGTTCGGCATGCACAAAGCAAATTTTAGTCGTCCTCTTCCTCTTCTTCGGGCAGGATGGCGTTGTGGAACACGTTCTGGGTATCGTCGTAATCGT
Source organism: Clostridia bacterium (assembly GCA_017398245.1). The sequence continues at coordinate 1,512 of JAFQGN010000144.1, forward strand.
CGAACGCGTCGATGATCTTGCGAACCTTTTCGACCGCTTCCGGATCGGTCACTTCGACGGTGTTCTTGGCGATCAGAGCGCGCTCAACAGACAGGAAGGTGCAGCCCTGCTCTTCCAGAGCGGTACGCACGGCAGACATGTCGCCGGGCTCGGTGTAGATCACGGCCACGTCGTCGCTCACTTCCACATCGGCGGCGCCGGCATCCAGAGCCATCATCATCACTTCGTCCTCGTCCTTGCCCTTGGCGTCGATCTCGATCACGCCCTTGCGCTCGAACATCCAGGAAACGTTGCCGTTGGCGCCCATCTGGCCGCCGAACTTGCTGAACAGATGGCGCACTTCGGCGGAAGAGCGGTTCAGGTTATCGGTAACGATCTCAACGATCAGGGCAACGCCGGCCGGGCCGTAGCCTTCGTAGGAGATCTCCTTGTAGTTGGCGCCGTCGCCTTCGCCGGCAGCCTTCTTGATAGAACGCTGGATGTTATCGTTGGGCATGTTGGCAGCCTTCGCCTTGGCCACGACGTCGCGCAGACGGCCGTTGGTAGCCGGGTCGGCGCTGCCGCCTTCTCGCACGGCAATGGCGATCTCTCGGCCGATCTTGGTAAAGATCTTGCCCTTCTGGGCGTCCGTCTTTTCCTTCTTGTGCTTGATCGTAGACCATTTGTTATGTCCCGACATGGTGGGTAAGCCTCCTCGAACAATAGGTTTTTCATTTTTCCCGGCAAAACCGGGCCGAATGGACTATATCAGGCGCCCGTTTCCCGGCCCTTCAGGCCTTCGTACATCGCATAGGCGACTTTTACGAGCGACTTGTCCTGCGAATACGTGACCCTCTCGATCGCCTTGTCGATGGGGAACCAGTCCCCGTCGGTAAAGCCCTGCTCAAAACAGATGCGATAACGCGGCGAGGCCGCCTCCATCACATACCAGAGGATCGTGTTGCACACCGGCTGACGCCTGGTCTGCGAGTAAAATTCGTAACTGGTGCTGCCCGCCGCAGCAAGAATTGCGGCCTCCAGCCCCGCTTCGATCCGCACCCGCTCCAGAGCCACTTCCTCGCTCTTTCGCCTTTCGCGGATCACGCCCTTGGGCAGTACCCATTCCCCCTTGTCGTTGCGCAGAAGAAACACACTGTCTCCATGGAACACCACGCCGCCGGAACAGCTGCGTTTGATCATATCCCACAGCCCCTTTCTGCCGGGCGAATTTCCTCACATCTATCCTACCACACAAGCGCGCAAAAGGCAAGTTCGACAAACCCCGCATTGCTTAACAAACACGCCTTAACGCAAAAAATAACAGGCGCGCCGGGGCGCGCAAAGGCGGGGCTCCGCCCCTGCACCCCGCCAAAGGGATTTCATCCCTTTGGAATCCCATCCGCTTGGGGTATTGATCGCCACGCAAACCCGGCACGCGCAGTAATGCACCGCACCCGCCCGAACCCCTGCCGCCGGACAGAATAGCAATACATACCACAAGGCCGGCCCATGCTGCAAGCATTGCCGGGCGGGCAGTGCCCGCTGACATTTGCTGCCGCCGGATAAAACGGCAGAGCAGCTCTCCAATCGCAAAAGGCCGGCCCACACTGCAAGCGTTGCCAGCCTTCTTCTCTATCTCGATATATTGCCCATCCCTAATTGAGGATTCTTAAGGGAATCATTCCCTTAAGCGGGGTCTGGGGCAGCGCCCCAGCGTACTCCCCGCGCCTCAATCCTGCAAAAGGCCGGCCCGCGCAGTATGCGCAGCCGGCCTCCACTTTATGACAATGTACTATCCATCCCCCAATTGAGGAGTCCAGAGGGAATCATTCCCTCTGGCGAGGGGCCTGGGGGCTCGCAGCCCCCAGCGTAACCCCCGCCGTTCCTTATCGTGCCCCCGGCATCCCATCAGCCGCAGATCTCCGGCCAGATATCCTTCTCGCCGAACACGACGCTGCGGATCGCCCGCGCCTCGCCCTCAAAGCAGTTCGGGGGCGCGATGTAGTTCGCCACAGCGCGCAACTGCGGCACGGCGTTCGCCATCGCGACCGCTATACCAGCCTCCTCCAGCATGCTCGCGTCGTTCGTGTTGTCGCCGAAACACATGATCTGTTCCTTCGTAATACCCAGCATTTCGGCCATCTTGCGCACAGCCATGCCCTTCGAGCTGTCCATGGGCTGGATCTCGATGTCCTCCGGGTTCGAGCTCGTCACCGCCATGCCGATCGCCCGCAGCCGCGCCGCATACTCGTCCAGAAGCTCCGGCCGCTTGTCGTAGATCTCAAACTTGTGCACGTTTTCAAGACCCTCGGCCTCCATGCGCTCCACGTCGTTGTAGATCCACTGCAGCGGATCGTCCTGCAGCCCGTCGATGCGGATCCGCTTTTCGCCGCTGTCCGTGTCGCACAGACGGCCGAAATTAACGCCGCGGATGTACGAATAAATGTTGCCCGGGCAATCCTTCAGAATTCCGTAGACCGCCGCGCACTCTTCTTTGTTCATCAAGCGCTCGTAGATCGTCGGCCCGTAGGGCGTTTTGTCGATGCGCGCGCCGTTGGAAGAGGCGATCACCATATCCAGCCGCGCCTGCACAGCGGGCATGCGCGCCGTGTTGTGGCATCTTCCGCTCACCAGCATCACCGTGATGCCCCGGTCCATGCATTCCTTCAGCGTCCTTCTCGTATACGGCCTGATAAACCCGTCCCTGTCCAGCAGCGTGCCGTCCAGATCCGTCGCGATCAGCCTGATATCTCTCATCGTTCGTCTCCCCCGTTGTATCCGTTATGGAATCCTGCCTGTCATACTACAACAGTTTCCCGCGCGAATCAAGCAAGATTTCCGAAAACCCGGTAGATGTTCTACGCAAAATGGTGTACACTTATCAGCATGGCTGTATCGGTTCTCCATCTCAACGGCCGACCAATACGGCGCCGCCAAAATCAAGGGGTGCAGAGGAAATCATTTCCCCCGCCGGGGTTTCAGGGGCAGAGCCCCTGTCGTACCTCTGCGCAGCCCCCAGCGTATCCCCCACCGCCACAATTCAAACGCAAAGGAGTTTTTCAGCATGAAAATCGTTGTTCTGGACGGCTACTGCGCCAACCCCGGCGACCTTTCCTGGTCTTCCATCTCCTCCCTGGGCGATCTGACCGTGTACGACCGCACCGCGCCGCAGGATGTGCTCACCCGCGCGCAGGGGGCCGAAGTCCTCTATACCAACAAGACCGTCCTCTCCGCCGAAACGCTCAAGCAGCTGCCCGATTGCCGCTTCATCGGCGTGCTGGCCACCGGCTTCAATATTGTGGATACCAAAGCCGCCAAGGAGCTGGGCATCACCGTGTGCAACGTTCCCGCCTATTCCACCGATTCCGTCGCCCAGCTCACCATCGCGCTGCTGCTGGAGCTGTGCCACCATGTCGGCGCGCATACGGAAGACATCCACTGCGGCGGCTGGAAGCGCAGCCCGGATTTCTCCTACAGCCTCTTCCCCTCCATGGAACTGGCCGGCAAAACCTTCGGCATCGTGGGCTACGGCACCATCGGCCGCAAGGTCGGCGCGGTCGCGCAGGCGCTTGGCATGCACGTCATCCAGACCAGCCGCACCCCCAAGCAGACCGAGCCGGGCGTGGAATCCGTCTCCTTTGAAGAACTGCTTGCGCAGGCCGACGTCGTCAGCCTGCACTGCCCCTTCACCGGCGAAAACGGCAACATGATCAACGCCGACACCCTGTCCAAAATGAAAAAGACCGCCTTCCTCATCAACACCGGCCGCGGCCAGCTGGTGGACGAAGCCGCCCTGCGCCATGCGCTCGATACCGGCGTCATCGCCGGCGCGGGCGTGGACGTTCTCGCCAAAGAGCCCATGGCGGCCGATTGCCCGCTGTGCGGTGCGAAGAACCTCGTCGCCACCCCGCACGTCGCCTGGGCCACGCCGGAAGCGCGCGTGCGCCTGATGGAGATCTCCGCTGCCAACCTGCGCGCCTTCCTCAAGGGCGCTCCTGTCAACGTGGTAAATCTTTAAGAGAGAACTGCGGGAGGGGTCTTTCTTTCGGAAAAGAAAGACCCCTCCCGCGCCCTCCCCAAAGAACCCATTTGGGAGAAAGTGTTCCCCGCTCCCCTCCTAAAGGAATCAATACAGGGGCGAAGAGGCCCCTTGCGTTCGATTTTTTACGGCTGAGAAAGGAAGAAACGCATGGCGAAAACCCTCTACGTGACCGACCTCGAC
>JAFQGN010000145.1 GCA_017398245.1 Clostridia bacterium
CTGGTTGACGGTGTCATCGGCGGTGTGTCTGCCGTTGTCGGCTTTCTGCCGCTCGTCATGGTCATGTATTTCCTCATTGCGCTGCTGGAGGATTGCGGCTACATGGCCCGTGCTACCGTGGTTCTGGATCCTATCTTCAAGAAGGTGGGCCTCTCCGGCAAGTCGGTAATTCCCTTCGTCATCGGCACGGGCTGCGCCATCCCCGGCATCATGGCCTGCCGCACCATACGCAATGAGCGCGAGCGCCGCGCCGCCGCGATGCTCACGCCCTTCATGCCCTGCGGCGCGAAGCTGCCCGTCATCGCTCTGTTCGCCGGCGTGTTCTTCGCCGATGCTTCCTGGGTGGGCACGCTGATGTACTTTGTGGGCATCGTGCTCATCTTCCTGGGCGCGCTGCTGGTGAACAAGATCGCCGGCCACAAGAACCGCAAGTCCTTCTTCATCATGGAGCTGCCGGAGTATAAGATCCCGAGCGTCAAGCGCGCGTTCATCTCCATGTGCTCCCGCGGCTGGGCCTATATCGTCAAGGCCGGCACCATCATCCTGCTGTGCAACACCGTTGTGCAGATCATGCAGTCCTTCACCTGGTCCTTCCAGCTGGTGGAAGAGGGCGCGGCCAACACGTCTATTCTGGCCACCATCGCCAACCCCTTCTCCTTCCTGCTGATCCCGCTGGGCTTCGGTGTGTGGCAGATGGCTGCCGCCGCGATCACCGGCTTCATCGCGAAGGAGAACGTCGTGGGCACTCTGGCCGTTTGCTATGGCGTGACCAACTTTATCGATACCGAGGAGCTGGCGCTCATGGGCGGCTCTGCGGAAGTGGCCGCGATCTTCGGCCTGACCAAGGCTGCGGCTCTGGCCTGCCTTATGTTCAACCTGTTCACCCCGCCGTGCTTTGCGGCGATCGGCGCGATGAACTCTGAGATCAAGGATCGTAAGTGGATGTTCGGCGGTATCTGTCTGCAGCTGGGCACCGGCTACACCATTGCGTATTTCGTCTATCAGATCGGCACGCTGATCACCACCGGTTCCTTCGGCGCCGGCTTCCTCGGCGGCCTGATCGCCGTGGCGGCGATCATCGGTATCGTCGTGTACCTTTGCATCAACGCTGACAAGAAGCTGGCGGGCGAGTACAAGCTGAATACCAAGGCATAAAAAAACAGGAGGTAGGATATGGCCAATTTCGTTGCGATCGCAGCGCTGCTGATCGTGCTGGGCGTGGCCGTTGCGTACATTGTGCGCGAGAAGAAAAAGGGCCACAAATGCGTGGGCTGCCCCTACGCCGCCGAGTGCGCGAAGGCAAAGAACGGCGGCTGCGCACAATAATCGCTATGCGAAAATTCCCCCTATTGCCTTACAGACCCCTTCCTTACCTTTCTAAATACCGAAAGCGCCTCCTCTTGCCGGGGGCGCTTTCGGTTTCTTTATGGCACAAATAAAGCGCGGCATACGGGAATATGCCGCGCTTACGCTTGGAGAGATAATGTATTCGCAATATGCCCGGACGGCCCGAGAGTTTTTGCGGAAAGACGCTTGAGGTCGTTCAGTCCTTGAGCTGGGCGAGGATAGCCTCGAACGTGGCGGGAGAGATGTCGTGCTCGATCTTGCAGGCGTCGTTTTTCGCGTCCTCTTCGTTCACGCCGATCTGCATCAGGAATTTGGAGATGACCTTGTGCCGGTTGAACACCTTTTGCGCGATGCGCATGCCCTCTTCCGTCAGGGTGATGTAATTATCCTTATCCATGACGATATAGCCGTTTTCGCGCAGCTTTTTCATAGCGAAGCTGACCGAGGGCTTGGTCACGTTCAGCTCAGATGCGATATCGATAGAGCGCACTTCGCCCTTGGTTTCGTACAGCATCAGGATCGTCTCGAGGTAATCTTCGGCAGATTCACGGATTCGCATGTCGTGCATCCTTTCGCTTCTCTTAATTGTTTTATCTTAACACATTTTACCTTTCTTTTCAAGCCGGGTCGGCAAAGGCTCTGGTGCGTATATACCCCGATCAGCCGAATTTGAACCGGTCTGCGCGCTTGACAAGGCGGCCCCGCCTTGCAATAATAAAGGCGACGATTTTGCTTTCTCAGGAGGCTTGCGCCGGATGGATATGCGTTCGAAATGGATCTGGGCCGCTGTGACGGCTTCGCCGGATACATATGCCGATTTTGTGGATGGCTTTGCGTGGGATGGAGGAGATCTGCGCCTGCGCATATCGGCCGATTCCAACTACGCCGTGTGGCTGAACGGGCGGTATGCCGCTTCCGGCCAGTATCCTGATTTTCCGCACGATAAAGTGTATGACGAGATCGACCTTGTTCCCTTTGCGCTGGCGGGAGAAAACCGCCTGTGCGTGACGGTTTGGCATTACGGCAAGGGGAACATGGGCTATTACCCGGGCAAGGCCGCCCTGCGCTATGAAATCTGGAGTGGAGAGGAGCTGCTGTGCTCATCCTGCGAGGGGACGCTCGCGCGCCTGAGCCCGACCTACCAGAACGGCTTGCAGAAGACGATCACCGGGCAGCTGGGCTTCTCCTTCCGTTACGACATGACGAAAGAGGACGACTGGCTGCTTGGCAGCGGCGAAGGCTTTGCTCCCTGTGCGGTGGTCGAACAGGATCTGCCTATGCGCCCGCGCCCGCAGAAGAGGTGCACAGTGGGCGAGCCCCTGCCCTGCACATGCATAAAAGAAGAAAGCGGAACGCATTTTCTGTATGATCTTGGCCGCGAAAGCGTGGGCTATCTGTGCGTCGAGATCGAATCGACCGCGGAGCAGGAAGTGCTCATTGCCTACGGCGAGCACATTGTGGATGGCGGCGTGCGCCGTATCATCGGCGGGCGCGATTTCAGCGTGCAGCTGCGGCTGAAGAAGGGGCGCAATGTGTACAGAAATCCGTTCCGCAGGCTGGGTCTGCGCTACCTGGAAGTGTTCGGCGGGGCGCAGATGCGCATTGCCCAAATGACGGTCGCGCCGGTCGATTACCCCGTGCGGCAGACAGAAAAGCTCCCGCCGATGGACGCGCTGCAAAGGCGCATCTACGATACCTGCATCCGCACGCTGCGCATGTGCATGCACGATCATTATGAGGACACTCCCTGGCGCGAGCAGGCGCTCTACGCCATGGACGGGCGCAATCAGATGCTTTGCGGGTATTATGCATTCCGGGAATTCGAGTTTGCGCGCGCGAACCTGCTGCTCATGAACAAGGACGAGCGCGGGGACGGGCTGCTGTCCATCTGCACGCCTTCGAGCGACGATCTGACCATCCCATCCTTCTCGCTGCATTATTTTACCGAGATCTGGGAATATACGCTCCATTCCGGCGATGATTCTCTCGCGCGTGAGGTGTTTCCCAAGCTCAAACGGCTGATGCATGCGTTTATCGGGCGCATGGAAGACGGCCTCGCGCCGGTGTTTACGCAGAGATGCCATTGGAATTTTTATGAGTGGTCGGAAGGACTGAGCGGCGCGCTGTTCCAGGCGGAGGAGAAGCGGTTCGATGCGGCGCTGAACTGCCTGCTGGCTATTGCGCTGCGCGCGATGGCGAAGATCGCGCAGGCGATCGGCGAGAGGGACGAGTATTCCGCCCTTGCGCAGGAGGTCGCCCGGGCCGCGCGCATGCGCTTCTTTGACGAAAAGACTGGCCTGTATACCAACAGCACGGCGGACGATACCCCGAGCGAATTGGTCAACGCGCTGGCCGTGCTTTGCGGCGCGGCGCAGGGGGAAGAGGCCGAACGTATCGCCGCGCGCCTTGCACAGGAGGACAACGGGCTGACCGGCGCGACTCTGAGCATGCTCTGCTTCAAGTACGATGCGCTGCTTGTGGCCGATAAAGAGAAATACCGGGGCTATATTATCGAAGATATTGCCCGCCGGTACGAAAAAATGCTGGATGCCGGCGCGACGACCTTCTGGGAGACGGAACAGGGCGAGAGCGATTTTGACAACGCGGGCAGCCTTTGCCATGGCTGGAGCGCGATGCCGGTATACTATTATCACACGCTTCTGGAGGACGGCGCATGCGCATCGAAGAGCTGAGCACGGAGCGGATGGGCGATATGAACCGCGCAAACGAGGAATTTGCCGTCATCGGGCGCATCGTGCCCGCGCTGCAAAACGGCGTATGGACGTATACGGAGGAATTGTTCGAACGCCCATGGGCGAAGAAATATCCGGCGGAGGAGACGGACTGGCACGAGTATATCGGCAGCGCTGATAAGGCTGCGTTCATCGCCTATGAGGGAGATGACTGCATCGGGCAGATCGTGCTGCGCGCAGACTGGAACCGATACGCGTTTATAGAGGATATCTGCGTTGCGCAGGCCATGCGCGGCAGAGGCGTTGGGCGCGCGCTGATCGGAAAGGCGCAGGATTGGGCGCATGAACATGACTTATGCGGCCTTGCGCTGGAAACGCAGGACAATAATCTGTCCGCCTGCCGGTTTTACGCCGCCTGCGGGTTCAAAATCGGCGCGGTCAACACCATGCTCTACCGGAATTTTGACAGGCCCTATTGCGACGAGACGGCGGTCTTCTGGTATAGACGATTCGGCAAAGGAGAAGAAATATGAAGAGCATTCTGATCAAGGATACGACGAGGGAAGAGCGCGAGGCCATCGTGGCCGAGGCGCTGGGCAATATCGAGGCGAACTGCGACGAAGCCCCGGCGGGCCTGGCCGAGATGTATCAGGAATACATCGACGGAAACAAGGAGCTGCGCGAGGTGAACATGGAATTCAACGCTCGCTATGTGCGCGCGGATCTGCGCCCGCCGCGCTCCGGCTGCGGGATGGGCTGATTTGCTGCGAGACGATAGAAAAAAGACGCCAGACTGAGCTGAGTCTGGCGTCTTTTACTTTATAAGGTTTCTTTGCGCAGGACGTCCGGCGAGAAACGGGAGATCATCCCGCCGTTTATATAGCGCATTTCCCCGATACAGCTGACATGATCTGCCTTTACGAAGATCGCGCTTTCGTCTTCCATCGCCACGATGGGCAGGCTATGTTCTTTGGATATTGCAGTTAGCGTTTGCATCAGATCGGTGTTATCCGGCGCTGCGTGCGCTTTGATCGTGATATCGGCCAGACCGAGCCCCGGATAGGGAACGTGCGATTCCCATATATCGAGCGCGCGAACAGCCATGTTGCTGGAACCTGCGCTCACGCCAAGGATGACTGCGCTGCTTTGACGGATTTCGTCCGATATCCCCTTTTCGGCGATCAGAGCGTGCTGCTCTGTCGCGTTGCCGCCCATGAGGAATATGCAGGATGCGCCGCGTATCAGGCGTTTGGCATCGGCGGCGCTTGTTCTCTTGTCGATCACGCAGAACTGCTGGAAGGACAGGCCGCATTGTGCAAACATCTCGTGCATTCCGGCAGAATCCTCGTCGTTGCGCGGATAATCGGAAGGCCACGCGCTGACAAAGACCAGCAGCGCGCGCCCGGTAAGCTCTGCCCGGAGCCTTTCGGCGATCGGGGCCGAAAAGCGCCGGTCCGGAAAGCCGCTGAAGAAGCCTAACAGCTTTGCGTTCATTTGGATGTACCGATTTTCAGGCTGTAGAAGCGGCAGATGCCCTCGCACGCGGTGAGGCCTGCGTGGAATTTTTCCGGCTGCAGCGGGCAGGGCAGGTCGAATTCCACGCCTGCGCAGTGCACCTTGAGCAGCTTTTCACCAAATTCTACGCGCAGCCTGTGCCTCTCGCCCGCAGCGACGGGATAGCGGCATTTGATCAGCGCGCTTGCTTTCTGCACGCCATCGTTTACCACGATGTGCCACACGTTGCAGCCGTTTTTGTAGAGCACGACTTCCATATGCGTGCCGTACTGCAAGGAGCCGTCCGGCAGGGTCTTCAGATCATCGCACAGAACGATCAGCGGCGCGCCGCTGCCCTCGAACGAGCATTCGGTCTCGATAACGCTGCCCGCGCCGAGCGTCTCTTTGGTGACCATGCTGATGTAGTCTTGCTCGCTCAGGTCGTTTTCGATGCAGCCTTCCGCCTGCACGAAGGGCCTGCGGTAGGGTGTCTTGAACGATGCGGCATACTGAAAGTCGGCTTCGTTCCAGCCGGGGGTGAAGAGCATTTCTTTCATGTGCATATACTTCCTTTACAGTTCTACGCCGAATTTTGCCGCCCAGCGCTTGGCGTCGTCTGCGTTGGCAAAATGGCCTTCGCCGATGAACACCTGCCCGGGGTCTGTGATGACGGGGTTGAGCGTGCCGTCGGGCAGAAGCGCGCAGGAGAGCAGCTTTTTGCCGCCGGCGAGGATGCGCGCGATCAGCTCGGTCCAGTCCATGCTCAGCGCGGGGCCGTCGCCCGGCACCCACTGGATGGCCTTGACGCCCTCCATAGCCAGCAGCATGTCCAGATGCGGGATCTCGCCCACGCCGTCCAGATGGTACAGCGTGTTCGTCAGCCGCTTGGCGCTGCTGTCCAGTTCAGGCGCGACGAAGGTTTTGAACATGCTCGGGCTGATCATGTAGGAAAAATCGCTCTGGAGGATATAGCTGGGCTCTTCATCATAAAGGTTGAACCACTGCGAGTAGCCCATGCGCTCGCTGCCGATGATCTCGTTGATCAGATCGTAGCATTTGAACCATTCGCGCTGGATCTCTCCGACGCAGCGCAGAACCTCTTCCGGCTCATCGTACAGGTCCATCAGCAGGTTTTCCGTGCCGCGGAAGCTGGCCAGCACGTCCATCACGCCGCCCAGATCCGCCATGCTCATCACGACCGCTCCGCGCCATTTTACCATGCCGGCTTCGTATATGTTCAGCACCCTGCGCAGATACGGGTTGTTCTTATCCAGCTCAAAATGGAGTTCGCACAGCGGCATATCGGCCTTGGGGGCTTCGAACCAGACGGTCTCCTTGCGTGCGTTCGGCCTGCAGCCGAGGAACGCGGCCAGAACGCCCGGGCCGAACGAATTGAAGTTCAGGAAGGGGAACGCTTCGCCAAGATACCGCTGGGTGGAAAACTGGTAATCGTGTGCATCGATAAACTGCTGGGGAGAGATGCTCTCATCCCACGCGGTGGCAAACTGCAGCGTGGGGTTGGTCGATTCCTTCCGCCAGGAAGGCTGGTCTGTCAGCACGGCGCCTGCAATGGGCCTGCCCAGCTCGCCCTTCCACCAGCTGCGGTAGGTGTTACGCAGCTTCTCGTAATCGGCCTTTGTGTAGGCAATGGACTTCGCGAAACCATCCTGCATGCGTTTGTCCTCCTTGTCGCAAGGCTGTTTGTTATAATTTAACATTGCGCGCGCTCTCTGTCAAGGAATCCGGCGTAAGCACGGCATACGGGAATCGGGAGATATCGCTTTGAAAACGCTGCGAGCGGAACGCGCACCGGTTTTCCGAAAGCAGGTTCACCAGCGCTCCCGTGCGCAGGTCTCGCGCCATCAGCCGGGGCAGCCGCCTTGGCGCGCCGAGCCAGCCGTCGTCGCCCGGCAGAATGCTCTCGAGCCGGGAGATATCGCCGTGCGGCGCAGGCCGTTCATTGCCGAGCCAGCCGTCGCCTGCCCATTCTTCCTGAAGAAGATCGCCTGCCTTCAGCGTGCGCAGAAAACGGTTCATCCTTTCGATCGTCAGCATGCGGACACCTCCTTGCTATAGAATGATTATAGCACAATGATTAAAAAATAGAATATAAATCAATTTAGAAATGGAAAGGGTCTAATTTATCGACTTTATCATGCTGGGTCGATTTCTGCTCTATAATACTTGCATTGGAAAGCGGAGGAGAGCATGAAATGATCGGCGAGCGGCTGTTGGAATTGCGAAAGGACGCGGGCTTGACGCAGGATGAGCTTGCGGCGATCCTGAATATCAACAAGCATTCCATATCGGCCTACGAGCGCGACAAAGCCGAGCCGCCGGATGCGATCAAGATCGCCATCGCGCGCTATTTTGACGTTTCGGTCGATTATCTTCTGGGCCTGACAGACAACCCGCTTGCGCCGGAAAGCCGCGCGCAGGCCGTGCGCCTGCCGGAGGGGTTCCCGCCGGAGCGGCTGGCAGAGCTTTTGCGCTATATCGAATTTCTGGCCCGCAAGGGCGATTGAGAGGACGGATGAAAGCCCGTCCTTTTTATTCTGTGCAAATATACGGTGAACGCCTGTGCGCTTGCCCTGCGGCGCAGAAACTTAAAAATATGCAGGAGGCTATCCTCCTTGGCGAAATCCGCCTTGCTCTGCTGCGCGGTTTCGGGTACAATGGGCAGGTGCAAAGGAGTGGTTCGCTTGAAGACGTGGCTGTTTGATTTTGACGGGACTCTGGTCGATTCCATGCCCACATATGTCTCGGTCATGCTGCGCATATTGGATGAAAACGGCGTTGCCTACGGCGACGATATTGTGAAGATCATCACGCCGCTGGGCTATAGGGGCACGGCGGAGTATTTTGTGCAGCTGGGCGTACGGCTGCGCGTGGAGCAGATCATGGCGAAGATGACCGAATACGCCCTGCATGAATACGCCAACAATGTGCAGGCAAAAGCGCATGTGGCGCAGGTGCTGCGCCTGCTCAAGGAGCGCGGAGACGATCTGAACGTGCTCACTGCCAGCCCGCACACCATGCTCGATCCGTGTCTGAGGCGGCTGGGGGTGTTCGAACTGTTCCGCAACGTCTGGTCGTGCGATGATTTCGGCACCACGAAGGCTGACCCGGAGATCTACCGCATGGCGGCGCAAAGGCTGGGCAGGCCAATCGACGAGGTCTGGTTTCTGGACGATAATTACAATGCCGACTGCACGGCCAAGCAGGCGGGCATGCTGGTTTGCGGCGTGTACGACGATTCCTCCAAGGAATACGAGGCGGAAATGCGCGCGGTTACCGATGCCTATGTGTACGATTTTTCGGAACTGCCCGATCTGAAATAAAGATAAGCGGCTGCGCTGTGCGGCCGCTTTTTGTATGCAGAGTGAATCATGGTATTTTTGGCAAGGTTCCGCGTGCAGCGGCATGCTAAAATGGCTTTGCAATATAAGGGGGAGGGGACGAAGCAATGTTTCCGGAAAAGGAGCGAGTCCTGCAGAAGGCGATCGACACGATCGAGCAAAGCCTGCGCGCGCAGATCAGCGTGGAAGAGCTGAGCGCACAGGCGGGCTTTTCGCAGACGCATTTCTGCCGCCTGTTTGAATCCGCCGCCGGGCTGAGCATCGGCCGGTATATCTCGCGCAGACGGCTGCTGCACGCCATTTGGGCCATCAGCCGCGGGATGTCGGCGACCGATGCCGCGCTGGAATATGGGTTCGATACGCACGCCGGCTTCTATAAGGCGTTCCGCAAGGAGTTCGGCTGTGCGCCGTCGGTCTGGCTGCGCACGCACAGAGCCGCCCGCCCCGCCAAAGTCTTGCTGAAAGAGGGGAAAGATATGGTCGAAAAGAAAAGCATACTGCAGGCCCTGCGCGCGTGGGGGCTCGAACACGAGAGTGTGAGCAGCATTTATTACGCAAACACAGGCAACAAGAGCGACAACGCGTTCTGGGTGGGCGATCAATACGTGATCAAGTGCTCGCAGAGCCTCGGAAAGATGCACCGGCAGGCGCAGCTGATGCAGGCGCTGCACCGGCATGGACTGGGCGTGGCTGTTGTGCCTGCGAAGGACGGCGCGCTGGTCGTACACGAGGCAGAGACGGACTTTTTGCTGACAGAACGGCAGGAGGGCGACCCGGCCGATGCCTTGAGCATCATGAACGAGCCGGAGAAGGCGCGCGCCGTCGGCGAAGGGCTTGCCCGGCTGCATGCCGCGCTGAAGGAATGCGATCCTTCCCTGTGCGAAGAAGAGGATCTGGAAAAGACGCTGCGCGAATGGGCGCTGCCGGCAGCCATGCGTGAAATGCAGCTGGACGCCGACTGGGCGCGAGGGTATATGGAACATTTTGCGGCCCTGTATCCGCTTTTGCCCAAACAGATCGTTCATCGCGATCCGAACCCGGATAACATGCTGCTGGTCGGCGGAACAGTCGCGGCGTTTCTGGATTTCGATCTGAGCCGCATCCTGCCGCGCA
>JAFQGN010000146.1 GCA_017398245.1 Clostridia bacterium
CGCGCACTGCGGCGGGCTGGAACAACGAGATGCAGGCGTTCGTGGAAAAACTGCCCTTTGGCATCCCCGTAAATACCAGCACCGATCCGCGCAACGGACCCTCCTCTGCAGGCGCGGAATACAAATCCGGCGGCGGTCAGGCGAGCAAATGGCCCGAGGGGCTCGGCATTGCGGCTACGTTTGATCCTGCTCTGTGTGAACGGTATGCGCAGATCATCAGCCGCGAATATCGCGCTATGGGACTGACCACCGCGCTTTCGCCGCAGGTGGATCTGGGTACCGAGCCGCGCTGGATGCGCGTGGAGGATACGTTCGGTGCGAACCCGGCTCTGGTGACCGATATGGGCCGCGCATATTGCGACGGCATGCAGACGGACGTAGCTTCCCCGACGGGCTGGGGATCGGGTAGTGTTGCCGCGATGGCTAAGCACTGGCCCGGCGGCGGCCCCTGCGAGGCAGGGCGCGATGCGCATTATGCCTTCGGCAAATTCGCGGTACATCCGGGCGGATGCGCCGAAGAGCACCTCAAGCCCTTCCTCAACGGCGCGTTCTGTCTGAATGGGCCTACGGGTAAAGCGGCCTCCGTCATGCCGTATTACGCTATCACCTGTGATATGCATCCCGATGGCATCTCGGAGGGCAATTCCTACTCCAAATACATCATTGGCGATCTTCTGCGCGAAAAATACGGCTATGACGGAGTTGTCTGTACCGATTGGGGCATTACGGGCGACCCGAAGCCGGAAATGGATTCCTTCTTCGCCGGGCGCTGCTTCGGCGCGGAAGAACTCAGCGAGGCCGAGAGGCATCTCAAGATTCTGGAAAACGGCGTGGATCAGTTCGGCGGCAACAATGCCATAGGCCCAGTGCTGGAGGCCTACCGCATCGGTTGCGAAAAGTACGGAGAGGAGGCTATGCGCGCAAGGTTTGAACGCAGCGCCGTGCGCCTGCTGACCAATACCTTCCGCTGCGGCCTGTTTGAAAATCCGTATCTAGATCCGGAGCAGAGCCAGGCGATCGTCGGCTGCGAAAAACACTGCAGCGCAGGATTTGAAGCGCAGCTTAAGTCCGTCGTCATGGTCAAGAACATGGGCGTTCTGCCCGTGCAGGGCCGCAAAAAGGTATACGTGCCCGGCAGGAGCATAGGGGAGAGGAAGGGCTTCTTCCGAAATGTGATCCCGCCTTGTGAACTGCCCGGTGCGGACAGAGCTGTGTTGGAAAAGTATTTCGACTGGGCGGAAACGCCGCAGGAGGCGGATCTTGCGATCGTCTTCATCGAAAGCCCACTTTCGGACGGCTACAGCAGCACGAAGGGCTATCTGCCCATTTCGCTGCAGTACAGGCCCTACACGGCGGACAATGCGCGCAGGCATTCCATTGGCCAGGGCGATATCCGCGAAAAGGATAATCCCGACCGCACCTATTTCGGCAAAACGAACACCGCCGCGAACGAGCGCGATCTGGACATCGTTCTGGAAACGCGAGCCGCCATGCCGGACAAACCGGTGATCGTCGTCGTGCGCATGCATAACCCCTGCGTGCTGGCAGAGCTTGAACCGGCGGCCGACGCCATTCTTGTCGATTTCGGCGTGCAGCAGCAAGCTGTGCTGCATCTGATCTCCGGCGCGGCAGAGCCGAGCGGCCTTCTGCCCGTGCAGCTGCCGGCAGATATGGACACCGTGGAGCAGCACTGCGAGGACAAACCGCTGGATATGACTCCCTATACCGATTCCTGCGGTAATGCCTATGATTTCGGCTTCGGTCTGAACTGGGCCGGCCGCATCTGCGATAAGAGAACGGAAGAGTATCACATTTAAATGAAATAACAGAACATCCCCCGTTGTCTGAGCGGCAGCGGGGGATATTGTTGCGGGTTGGATACGAGAGTCGTTTCTTTCTGTACGGCAAAAGCATAGTTGCTGGTCGCGAAGTGATAACACGATATGATTTAATGGAATTGTAATATTAAGAAACATGACCCCAAAAGCGGCGTGATGGGGGAGAAACGGCGGATTTTTGCTGAAAATACAGACTTATAGTACATGTCCGAAATGTAAACCGACCGTTTTTTACATGTTAATTTATCGTTGGCAAGCGAGCGCGTTTAACGTATTATAAATGATGTGATCCGCAGTTGAAAAGGCTGTGGAACAAGGGCGAAATGATCGCTCAAATAAAAAAGGAGGCAGAAACCATGAAGAAGTTGTTGGTCCTCGTACTGGCTCTGGCGCTGATGCTCTCCTCTACCGCGTTTGCCGTAGAGCTGACTATCCCGCGCAATGAAACCTTCTACGAGAACGGTCAGCAGTGGGGCAAGCCCACCAGCTACAACATCTACAACACCGCAGGACAGGGCTGGCCGGCATCCGGCGGCACCCGCCATGTCATCTACGAGTCGCTGTATATGTACAACGTTCTTACCAATGAAAACGAACCCCTCCTCGCCGACGGCGAACTCGTCTGGGAAGATGAGTACAATGCTGTTGTAAAGATCAAAGAAGCCGCCCACTGGAATGACGGCGAAGACCTGACTGCTGACGACGTTGTCTGGACTCTCGAGTCTGCCAAGCTCGTCACTGTCGGCTGGTCTGATTTC
>JAFQGN010000147.1 GCA_017398245.1 Clostridia bacterium
GCTGCGGCAGATACTTCGCGTGCTCCGGCGGCCTGACCTGCGTGCCGAACACCACCGCAAGCTCCCTCGCCGGGTCGATGCGCACGCTCGTTCCCGCTGCGCCGTTCCAGCCGAACGAACCGTTCTCCTCCATATAACAAGACAGACTTTGGTCGGTCATCACGCGTACCGCGTATCCGTACCCATATCCCGGGCAGTCGTCCCAGTTGTACGTGCGCCTCTGCGCGTCCGAAAGGTGGTTCGTCGCCATCGTTTTCACGCTCTCCGCCTGCAGACAGCGCACGCCGTCCAGCACTCCGCCGCTCAGCAGCATCCGCGCGAATTTCATATAATCCGGCAGCGTGCTGTACAGCCCTGCGCCGCCGCTCGCAAAGGGGATCATGTCCATGTCGTCGTGCAGCTCGGGTTTGGGCGTCAGCTTCACTCCATCACTCAGGTAAATTGTAGCGACTCTGGTCTGTTTCTCTTTCGGCACGGTAAATCCCGTGTCCGCCATCCCCAGCGGCCCGAAAAACTTCTTTTCCAAGTATTCCGCATACGGCATGCCCGCCGCAACTTCGGCAATTCCGCCCAGCACGTCGCACGAATACCCATACAGCCATCTCTCTCCGGGCTGGAACATCAGCGGGAACGAACCGATGAAATTTGCAAAGCCGACCGTATTCTGTTTTCCAGCATTCGCCTCTCGGAACGCCTTGTATTTCGCATTCCACCCTTCGCATACCTTCGCCATCACCGGGTCGGCCGAACCTTCTCCGTGGTAGGGGATGCCGCTCGTCATCGTCAGCAAGTCGTGGATCGTCACGTCCCTTTCCACCGGTACCAGTTCGGTCTCGCCGTCCTTCGCCACGCAAACCTTCTGCCCGCGGAACCCTTCCAGATATTTGCTCGCCGGGTCGCTCACCAGCAGCTTGCCTTCCTCCTGCAGCGCTAGGATCGCAGCCGCCGTGACCACCTTGCTCATCGAATATACGCGCAAAATACTGTCCAAAGCGAACGGAGTCTGTTTTTCGATATCTGCATATCCCACGGCGTTCGCATACACCGTCTCGCCCTTGTGCACCACCATTGCAGATGCCCCGCCGGTCATCCCTGTTACCACAAATGTATTCAGAAGCTTCGTGATCGCATCCATTTTTCATCCCTCCATGATCCAAGTACTATGCGCAGATTATACTGCGAAGCGCACTTGTCTGCAACTATCGCATACAAAACAGACTAAAGTCTAATAAAAACTCCCCTCTGCCTGCGCAAAGGGGAATAAACAGAATACGGTCTTTATTGGGCTTTCGGAGCGCTTTCCGAGAACAGAATATCCTGCGTGGCCATGCCGCAGATACCATCTGCCTCCAGCCCGGCCGCCTGCTGGAACGCCTTCACGGCCGCCGCCGTGCCGCTGCCGTAATCGCCGTCGCATTCGCTTCCGTAGAAGCCCAGCTCCGCCAGCCGCAGCTGCATCCTGCGCACGGCAAAGGAGGTATCGCCTTCCTGCAGAGTGTTGTAGGGCACATCCGCCTCCATCGCGACGAAATCCAGCCCTTCCGTTGTGCCGATCGTCGTGCTGTCCAGCGGGTATTCTGCATTATCCGGCAAATTGTACAGCTCGTTCAGCGTCACCAATTCATAACCGACTTCGGTCAGTTTCGGGATAAGCTTCACCAGTTTTTTCAGATCCGAATCCGTTGAGTGGAACAAAAGCACGTCGCCGCTTTTGAGCTTGCTCGTCCACGTGCTCATTTCCGGCGTGCCGCTCAGGCTCCAGTGTGAAACGCCGACATACCCCAGCTGCTGCAGCATATTGTGCATCCGCTTGTCGTAATCGGAATTCCCGCCGCGCGGCCGCAGAAAATGCATCTGGTAATCCACGCCCAGCGCTTCCGACACAAGTCGGTTTTGTTTCACAACCTGCTCGGCCATCTCTTCCGCCGTCAGCGCGTACAGATTCACATGGTTGAACGTGTGGTTTTCGATTTCATGTCCGCCCGCGTGAATCTTGCGCAGCAGCTCCGGATTGCTCTGCACAGCCTCGCCGATGGGGAAGAACGTCAGTCTTGCGCCCGTCTGCGCGCAAACGGCCAAAATCTGCTCCACGTTTTCATGCTGCCATAAGTCGTCCACCGTAATGGCGATCTGTTTCTTTTCCGTCGCCGCGCCGGCAAACACAGGCAGATACCCCTTGGCAATCTTCGGCAGAATAGCGCCCGAAATATCCACCGCATCCGGTACAATCAGACCGGAGTCGGAAATATTCCCCGCCGGCTCTTCCGTCGCCGATACGATAGGTTCCTCCGTTGCCAATGCGGGAACCTGTGTCGGCGCAGAAGTCGGCTCTGTCGTCTGCTTGTCCTCTATCGGCCTGCTCCACGGCTGTACGATCAGCAGCGCGATCAGTACCACGACCAGCACGGCTGCCACCGCGCCCAAGCCCAGCTGCACCGGGCTGAATGCCTTTCTTTTCTTTCTTCCTCTGGGCATTTGTACACCAGCCTTTCTGCCGCCACAGCGGCCTCGTTTCGCAATAATCCAACGCAAAATAACTTGAACAATTCCATATCAGCGCAAAAACCAAACCAGCAGCGCGCCTGCGATCGCCGTCTGCACGACGCACAGCGCCGGCATCCCGTATCGGAACAGCGGCTTTTTCGTCTTGTGTCGAAACGCTTTCATCCCGGCCCACGCGCCCCAAGCGCTCATCGGCGCGGCCCAGAGAAACAGCGTCCTCTCCGGAATCCGCCAGCACCCCTTCACGGCCCTGCGCTTGTCGATTCCCATTGCAAAGAACGCGCACAAATTTGCCGCCGCCCATATCCCAGCGATCCAAACCATCCGCGTCCCGCCCTTCGACAAACATTCGCTTCCATTGTACTTGCGCAGACTGTTTCCGTCAAGAATCCGCCGCCGCACCTCTGAGACTCTTTTCATCCGCCTCTTGTTCCGAAATGAGCAAAACCCTTGCAGATCCGCAGAAAACCGTTGCCCGGAGCGCCTGTATAATGGTATAATCGTCTCAGAAACCTGCGCCCCTGCGCGCTGAAAACGGAGGTATGGGAACATGGATAAGCGTTTTTCCATTGGCGTTTTGCTCGAATCGTTCCGTCTGCCCTTTGCCGAGGCCGTGAAAAAGGCCGTCGAAGTCGGCGCCGAAGGCCTGCAGATCTACACCGCGCGCGGCGATATGGCCCCGGAAAACATCACGCCCGCCGCCTTGAAGGAATATAAGCAGATCGTGGCCGACAACGGCCTGAAGGTCGCAGCCCTCTGCGGCGATATCGGCGGCTTTGCCCATGCCGAAAAGAACGAAGTGCAGGTCGCCCGCTCCAAAATGATCCTCGATCTCGCTCTTGAATTCGGCTGCAATATCGTCACCACGCATATCGGCGTCGTCCCGAACGACCGCAATTGCGAGCAGTACGCCGTCATGCAAAAGCCCTGCCGCGAGCTGGCCGAATACGCCAAAAGCCTCAACGCGCATTTTGCCGTCGAGACCGGCCCCGAGCCCGCCGCCACCCTCAAAATGTTCCTCGACGACCTCGGTTCCGATGGCGTCGCCGTCAATTTCGATCCCGCCAACCTCGTCATGGTCGCGGGCGACGACCCGATCCAGGCCGTGCACACCCTCGGCAAATACATCGTCCATACCCACGCCAAGGACGGCAAGCGCCTCTACGATTTCGATCCCGCCGATTACTACGCCCGCCGCGAATTCTATAAGACCACCAAGGGCCCGGCCTATCAGGAAACGCCGCTGGGCGAGGGCAAGGTCGATTTCAAGGCCTGGCTCGATGCGCTCGAAGCCGTCGGCTACAACTATTTCCTCACCATCGAGCGCGAGGCCGGCGAGACCCCGGAAAAGGATATCAAGCTCGCCGTCGATTACCTCAAAAACCTCATCTGAACCCGCAAACGCCCCTTTCCGCTTGCTGGAGAGGGGCTTTTATGTGCCCAAAACCCGCGCAAAAACACCGATGAACCACCGCCGCTGTCCGTAAAAGGCCGTGTTCTGTGCGCCTCAGCCCCTTGAAGAAGCATTGCTCCTTGTGGTATACTTCCCTATGTAAAGAATTTGGGAGGCCCTGATAAAAATGGCTGAAGATTTCTCCATCCGCCGCATGCTCGAGATCCAAAACGAGCTGCAGGAAAAGTATAAAGGCAAGTGGGAACCCATCGGCCCCTCCGCCGCGCAGAACAAATTTATGTGGGCCGTGGGGGAGATGGGCGAGGTCATCGATATCTTCAAGAAAAAAGGCGCGCAGGCCGTTATGGACGATGCCGAGATCCGCACCCATTTCATCGAAGAGATGGCTGACGTCTTCATGTACATGGCCGATGTGCTCAACTGCATGTCCGTCTCGGCGGAAGAATTTGCCGATATCTACGAGCGCAAGCACGCCTTCAATATGAAGCGCGATTATGTCAAGGCGAACAAAAAGATGTTTGAAGAAGGCGCGCACGATGCTTCCTTTGCCGCCAGGGCGGAGGAGGAATAATGCCGCTTACTATCGAAAACCTGTCCAAATCTTTTGGCGATAAACGCGTCCTGCAAAATGTGAGTCATGTTTTTCCGGGTCGTGGAGCCGCGCTCATATCCGGCCCCTCCGGCTGCGGAAAGACCACTCTTCTGCGCATCCTGCTCGGTCTGGAAACGCCCGATAGCGGCTCGGTCCGCCTGCCTGAAAACGCGTGCATCGCCGCCGTCTTTCAGGAAGACCGCCTCATCGCGCATTACACCGCGCAGCAGAACATCCGCCTCGCCTGCCCGCATTGCGCTCAGGCCGATATCGACCGCACGCTTTCCGCACTCGGGCTCGATCCTGCATCGACCGACCCCGTCCGCAAATATTCCGGCGGCATGCAGCGCCGTGTGGCTATCGCCCGCGCCGTGTGCGCCCGCCCGTCCGTTCTGTTTCTGGATGAACCCTTCACTGGGCTCGACGAGCATGCGCGCGCCAAAGCCGCCTCGCTCATCCGCCGCAGCATGACCGAAGGCCTTATCGTCGTCGTCACGCACGATCACGACGAGGCCGGGCTCCTCGGCTGTACCGATCGCCTTATCCTCGGGGAGGGATGACCATGGATGTGAACCTCTACCTGCGCCGCATCGGCGTCGATCATACCCCCGCGCCCACGGCCGAAAGCCTCGCGCTTTTGCAGTCGGCGCATCTCATGCACGTCCCCTACGAAAATATGGACATCCTCTGGAACCGTCCCATCGTTCTGGAAAAGCAGGCCCTTTACGAAAAGATCGTGCTCAAAAAACGCGGCGGCTATTGCTTTGAACTCAACGAGCTCTTCGGCCACCTGCTGCGCGCCTTGGGCTATACCGTGACCGATCTTTTCGGCCGTTTCCTCAAGGGCGAACCGACCATCCCCATGCGCCGCCACCATGTGCTTCTGGTCACTGTCCCCGGCGAAGAAACGCAGTATATCAGCGATGTGGGCGTCGGCTCCGGCTCGCCCACATGGCCGGTTAAACTCGTCGAAGGGGAAGAGCAGAAGCAGGCCGACGGCCTCTACCGCTTTACGACCGACTCTTTTCTCGGCTGGGTTCTGGAAGAATTCAAGCACGAGCAATGGGGCCCTATCTATTCCTTCACTCTCGAACCGCAGCTCCCGGTCGATTTTACCGCCGCCTCTTTCTTCTGCGAAAAATCGCCCGAATCCATCTTCAATAAAGAAGAGATGCTCTCTTTGCGCAGGCCCGGCGGCGGCCGCATCACGCTCGACGGCTCCGCTTTCCGCATCTTCTCCGAAACCGGCGTGACCGAAGAGATCATCACCGATCCATCCGCCAAATCCGCTCGCATCGCGCAGTGGTTCGGCATCACGCAGGATTAAGACACCCTCCGCACTTTTTCCTGAAACGACTGTCACCCGCAAAACCCATTCGCATCGCGCAAACCTAAGTGCAAATACGGGTCGACCCCCAGCGGCCCCGCCCTCCGCATCTTTGCCGGAAATGTGTGTCGACCGCCAACTCTGCGCGCATCGCGCAAACCTAAGTGCAAATACGGGGCAAAGCCCCTGTTTGATAGCGATGATTATTTTTTGAGGAGGTTTTTCCCATGAACGTAGGCGTTATCGTCCGTCTCCATCAGGATATCGAAGCGGAAATCAAAAAGGTGCATGACTTTGGCATGAAGTCCTGCCAGCTCAACTGCTGGGATATGACCATGTACACCCCGGAACTGGCCGAGCGCGTCGTCGCCGCCTGCAAGCAGTACGATGTCACCGTTTCCTCCGTCTGGGCAGGCTATTCCGGCCCCAAGGTGTGGGATTTCGTCTCCGGCCCGCTCACCCTCGGCCTTCTGCCCGAAGCCTATCGCTCCCAGCGCGTTGAAGACCTCAAGCGCGGCTCCGATTTTGCGGAAATGATCGGCTGCGATCAGGTCATCACCCATGTCGGCTTCATCCCGGAAAACCTGAACGAAGTTGCCTACAACGGCATGATCGTCGCCCTGCGCGAAGTCGCCAAGTACATGCAGAAGAAGGGCCAGAAGTTCCTCTTCGAGACCGGCCAGGAGACCCCCGTCACCATGCTGCGCGCCTTTGAAGATATCGGCACCGATAACCTCGGCGTGAACCTCGACCCGGCCAACCTCATCCTCTACGGCAAGGGCAACCCGGTCGACGCTCTGCACGTCCTTGGCAAGTACATCATGGACGTCCACGGCAAGGACGGCAAGTATCCCACCAACGGCCGCGAGCTGGGCGATGAGACCGCCCTCGGCCAGGGCCATGTCGATTACCCGGCGCTCATCAAGGGCCTCAAGGCCTGCGGCTACACCGGCCCCATCACCATCGAGCGCGAGATCTCCGGCGAAAAGCAGATCGAAGATATCAAAATGGCCAAGGAGATCCTCGAAAAGCTCATCGCGGAAGCCTGATCGCACACATGCATACCTGAACGGTCTGCGCCGGGCGCAGCGTTCGTTCAATCCACGACATAATAAAAGAGCGGGGGAGAGTCCCCGCTCTTTTTTCTGTGTCCGTACTCCCGGCCAAGTCGAACCTTGCGGCCGCCCGAAAAAGTTCATTCGCACTGATGCCCTTGCACTCAGCGGTGGAACACCGCCACATCTTGCCTATTTCGTAAAATACAAGAGAGCAGGAACCCTTTTCAGGTTCCTGCTCTCTTCGTTCGCGAATCAACCGGTCCTCTTGCGCCCTGCAAGGGTTTCATCTTTCCATATGCGTCCGCTTCAGCGCTCCTGCGCCTGCTGTATCCTCGCCAGCATTTTCTCCGTCAGGGGCCTCGGGCTATACAGGTCGCTTGCCAGCAGTACAAAGCATTCTCCGGCGGAAACCTCCAGCATTCTTGTCTGCTTTGTCTGCGTCTTCTCTTCGCCGGCCAGCGCCATCTGCGTCCCTTCATACGGCACGAACACGATATACTCCGGCATTTCATTATTCTCCAGCAGAATATAGCTGTTCAGCTCCGCTTTCCAAATGCCGTCACTTTGCTCAGCTTCACTGAACCCGTTTCCCGGCTCGTCCATCGGCCTCCCGTTCGGATCCACCGCAAAATACGCAAGATCCATCCCGTATTTCATCTCGAGGTCTATCCGCTCCTTGCTGTACACATGGTATTCCACATGCAGAAGGCCGTCTTCCGGATCCATATCGCTCGCGCGGAACATGCCGTCGTTCATCGCCGCATATGCGATCTTCACCGCCCGGCTGCCCAGCGAGATGCTCTCTGCCTTCAGCGTTATGGTAAAGCATTCCTCCTCCGGCGTATCCTTGTACAGCTGCTCGAACCTCCTCTGGTGGTTGCCCTCGTATTTACCGTACGTGCCGTCTCTGAACGGCGCGAATACGATAGTTTCTGGCATTTTGTCCATATCGATCCTGTTTCTCAGCCACACTTCAAACCCCAGCAGCCCGCCCTCGGCTTCGAAGGGGACAATCTCGCTCTTTCCGTGCCTGCGGATCGTCGCGCCGTATGCGTCCCTTCCGGTCTCCAGCGGGGTGTAAATGTAGTTCCCCTCGCCGTCCATCAGGTAGAACAATATCTTCTCCCAATACAGCGGGTTCTGCCAGTCCGCCTCCAGCATTTCGCGGTAGGGGGTGTCCTCCAGAACCACTTTGTACTTCGCCTCAAAGCTCACCGGGCTGATGTACATCTCGTCGATCGCCACGCTCCGCCCGGGCAGCTTCGCCTCGAGCCCGCCGAGCGCGACTTCTTCCACGTCCTCCTGCCGGTACAGTTCTATCTCTTTGCCGATGCGCGCAACGCTCTTCATCAGCCCGCTTTCCGCCAGCGCACGCATATGCGCATCGTAAGAACGCAGCCCGGCTTCTTTCAGCGCCTCGTAAGTCTGTACATATTCCGGCCTGTTGATATAGCTCATCCCGCCTTCCGCGCGGATGAACACCGGCCATTGGTAATCTCCCGCCCAAACAGAGGTCACATCAGCGAGCAATTCTTCTTCCTGTTCGCCCCAGTCGGCAGCGCCGTTTTCGCTTCTCTCAGCCGCTTCAAACGCATACAGCTTTACGATTACGCGGAACGCGCCCTCCGTCCTCCTGCGCACACAGTCGACGCTGAATCCGCCCGCCCACATCGTGTCCGTATCCGGATCGATCCTGTACAGAACCGGCGCGCCGCGTCCTTCGCCGTCCACGATCAGGGCCACGTGGCTTTCCACGCTGTAGCCGATCTCGTCGTTCACGTTCTCCTCGCCGTTATCCTCCGGTGTGATCACCTCGGCTTCCACCGCGATGTACACCGGCGCCTCCCGCTTGGATCGCACGCTAATATCCACGCACAGGTCGTATGTCGTCGCTTCCGCGCTTTCGATGGTCAGCACCAGTCCGTCTTCTTCGATCACCATGGGGAACTCGCTCTCGATGTCGATCACGGCCTCGATCGCGCCCGGCACGCACGCTTCGCATGCCGTCAGGCCCATTTCCAGCGCCGCCTCCAGCGAACAGCGTTTTGCATCCGCCATTCCGCCGCAGTGCTTGTCCATGTGGTAATCGCTGCCGCCCGCCGCATAATAGCAGTATGCTTCGCTGCGCGTTTCCTCCTGCGCAGGGGCATCCACGCACGCGCCGCAGGCGATCAGGCCCTTGCTCACGGCGGCTTTGCGCGTGATCCGTACCGCGCCCTGCATTCCGCGGCAGCTTTCGTCGCGGTGGTAGTTCTTGCTGCCCTCGATGTAATAATACACATCCGTGTCGTAATACGCGCCGGTGCAGTCCGGGCACGCCTCCATGCCCACCGACTTCGCCTTGCTGACAGACACGATCCGCGCCTTCGTCATCCTTCGGCAGGTAGGAACGGTGTGGTAATAGCTGCCGCCCTTCTGCACGTACACGCCCAGGCAATTCGGACATGCGTACTGCCCGCGCGCCTCGGCTTCCTTTCGGCTGATCTGCTCGGCGTTCGAAAGCCCTCCGCACGATCTGTCCGCATGGAAATACAGCCCGTTCTCGTGCGCAAAGAACCCGCCCGCGCTTACTTCAAAGCAAACCGGGCACGCCTCGTAGTGGAACACATCCTTTGCCCATTCGATCGGCGCCCATGTGGTCACGGTCCTGTCCCCGAATTCCGGGCAATCCTTGCTGTTGTGGTAATATGTCCCGCTGTTCTGGTTGAATACCACTACCATGCCGGGCTCGCTCATGGTCGAATCCGCCGGAGCCTTCGTCGGCTCGCTCATGGTCGAATCCGCCGGGGCCCTCGTGGGCTCGCTCATGGTAGAATCCACCGGGGCCCTCGTGGGCTCGCTCATAGTGGAAGCCGCCGGAACCTTCGTCGGTACAACGCCCGCGCTGCCTTCCGGCTCAGATATCGTCGATCCCACCGGTTCTTCGCCGTCGGCTAAAAAATCCGTCGGCATCACCGCCGCAACAGAACTCCCTGCCACCGGCTCGGACAGGGTCGACCCGACCGCTGCGCCGTTCATGCCCGTTCCGCTGTCCCCGCCGTTGCTTCCGTTGGAAAGCGGCGTCACGCGGTCTGCGGTGTCCCTCTGTGCAAACACCAGTGCCCCTGCGGCAATGCCCAAAACGATACATACAATGGCGATTGCCGCGCACGCCTGCCGCAGCTTCCTTCCCTGCGGATCGCGCCTGTGCGCCGCCGCGTCCATCATTTTTTCTGTGCGCCGCAGCAGCGCGCCCGAGGGCTCCAGCCGCTCGTACCTCTCATTTATCTCAAATCCGATCCCAGACATCGTCCGCATCCTCCTTTTCCAGCTCAGCCATCTGCCTGCCCAGCTTCTTTTTCGCCCGCGTGATGCGCTTTCGCACCGCGTGCACGCTCTCGTCCAGATAATTTGCGATCTCCTCCGCCTTCATCCCCTCGCCGTAGCGCAGATACAGCGCCGTGCGCTCGCGCTCGGGCAGCATTTTCATCGCAATGTCGATGGCCGGTTTTTCCTCGTCTGCGGCGGGAATATTCCGGTGCTCCGGCAAAAACTCCCGCAGCGTCACCTTTCTGCGCCATGCGCTTGCGATCAGATTCGTCGAAAGATTCGCCGTCACCCGGATCAGCCAGGCCTTTTCGTGCTCTTCGCTCTGGAATGGCTCGCTTCTTTGCGCCAGCCGCAGGAACACTTCCTGAAAAATGTCCTCCGCGTCGGCGTGATTCTGCGTTCGTGAATACGCCAGCTTGTACACCAGCTTTGCGTATTTGCGCATCAGCGTGTTCAGCTCCATGCTCTCTTTTTGCATCGCCATTCCCTCCTTTCGCTAAGAACACAGTCCGCAGCGCCGGAATAGGACAGATCTGCGCGCTAATTTTCTGTAAAATACGATCCGATCCCACGCAGGATCAGCCGTTCCAGCTCGTCCGCCATTTCGTCCGCTGTCAGCCCCATGCCCCCGCCGGTCACCCATGTGCCGATGGCAAAGCATGTTCCTGCTGAAATATAGTTGTATACCAGCTCGCACCGTTCGCCTTCCAGCCCCGCCTCGCGCATCGCCGCGCGGTACTGCTCCTCCCAAATGCCGACCAATCTAAACAGCATGCCGATCAAGTCGCTCGAACCCAGCATGACCAGCATCAGCTCTCTGTACGCCATCAAACTTTCACAAACGCCCTTCAAGAACTCATGCAAACTCTCAAAATCTCTCGGTTTGGCCTCAAGCTCAGCGTACATCTCGTCAATTATCGAATCCAGCAGCTCCTTGGGCGAGCCGTAATACACGTAAAATGTCGAACGGTTCACATCCGCCCGCTCGCACAGCTCCTTCACCGTTATTTTTTCGATCGCCTTTTCGTGCAATAGCTCCATCAGGCTCTCCTTCAGCGCCCTCTTTGTGTACCGCACGCGCCTGTCCTGCTTCATCTCAGCATACCTCCTGTAAAGAATACGTAAAACCACGACATAAAAATATACACATGTCGGATAAAAGACATATGTACAAAATCAGTCGGATGTCTTTTTCCCGTTTGTATTGTATCATAAAGCTGCCCGGGATAACTATGATACGGAGGAAAAACACATGCAAAAAGGAGAATACCTGCTTGCCAATGAACGCGTCGGCACGGCTGTATGGAAGCTGATGCTTCCTTCAGTCCTCACCGCCATGGTCTCCATGATCTATAACTTTACCGATACCTTCTTCATCGGCCTCCTGCGCGATACCGACCAGCTCGCCGCGCTCAGCCTTGCCATGCCCCTGATGTGGCTCTTCGGCACGCTGCCCAGCTTTATCAGCGCGGGCGCGCCGCAGGTCATTTCGCTCAAACTTGGCGCGGGAGACCGCGAAGGGGCGCTGCGCACGGCCTCCTTCAGCGTCTATGGTTCGCTTGCGCTCGGTCTGTTCAGCACGGTCGTCTCTCTGCTGCTGATGCGCCCGGCCCTTTCGTTGATGGGCGCACAGGGCGCGGTGCTGGAATATGCCGCGCAATACCTTTCCGTTATCTGTCTCGGCCAGGTCTTCTCCGCCGGCGGAGCCATTCTTGGTGTGCTGAACGCCCGGGGCCGGGCGCAGAAGGCCAGCATCGGCAATATGATCGGCATCGCGGTCAATATCGCGCTCGATCCGCTCTTTATCCTCGTTCTGGATAAGGGTGTGTACGGCGCTGCGATCGCCACCGTCCTCGGTTCGCTGAGCTCTTTCCTCTATGCCGCGATCGTCGCTAAGGGCGAATTTTCGTTCAAAGCTGCGCTTCCCGACGCCAAAACGGCGAAAAAAGTAGTCGCGCTCTCGCTTTCCTCCTGCGTGACGTCCGTCGTCAACTCGCTCATCGTGGCCTTTTCGTTCTCGCTGGCCACGGGCTACGGAGACGGCGTCGTCGCGGCGATCTCTGTCGGCTCGAAGCTGTATTCGCTGGTGTGCACCCTTGTCTCGGCCATCGCCTTCAGCATGCAGGCCTTTACCGGCTATAATTACGCCGCCGGGAATTATCCCCGCCTGAAGCGCGGCCTTGGCATCTCTCTTTCGGTCGGCACGGGCGTGTGCCTTGCGGGAACTGCGCTGTTTTTGCTGCTTCCGGAAGCGTATATGCGCTTGTTTACCGAGGATCCCGAGGTGATCTGGGCCGGTACCAAAATGATCCGGTTTCTCGCCATCGGAGCGCCGGTCGTCGCGCTGAATATGACCTGCCTGATGCTCCTGAGCGCGACGGGAAAGGCCATGCGCTCGCTCATTGCGGGCCTTGGGCGGCAGGTGTTCATCTTCATCCCGATGATGATCGTTCTGCGCGCTTTGTGGGGGATGGACGGCATCATCCTATCCTATCCCGTGAGCGATATTCTGGCGACGATCCTCGCCGTGATTTTGTGCGCGGGCGAAGGAAGGCGGATTTTGCGTGCACGCTAAACGCGCTTAAGTGGTCGATTTTGGCACAAAAATGCACGTTTTTAGCACTTAAAATTTAGGGACAAAACGGGCAAACGGGACAAAAGGGGCGCTTTTCGGTGGAAAAAGCGCCCCTTTTTGTCCCATTTTTCGCACAAATTAAATACAGAATACGGTCTGTAATTACGGCCGGAATGGATCTTAAAACAGAATACGGTCTGTTTAATGTGTGTCTGATACATTGTCTTCTGGTCGGCAGGTTTGGCTCGTGGTTGTAAACAGACTACGGTCTGTTATTGCTGCGCTTCACCAAACAGAGGGCTCTGCTCCCTGGCAGGCGCAAGCGTTGTTTCGGGCAAAAACCACTCCCAGAGCGGGTTTTTTGCGGAAAACTCCACC
>JAFQGN010000148.1 GCA_017398245.1 Clostridia bacterium
CCGCCAAAGCGGCTCCGCCTCTCTGGACTCTCTGGCAGGGGGAATGATTCCCCCTGCACCCCTCAATATTGGGGAATACAGTTCTACCGACATAACGAAAGGCTGGCAACGCTTAACAGCGTGGGCCAGCCTTTTGCAATAGAGTATGGGAAACGTCAGGGGCTCTGCCCCTGAAACCCTGCCAAAGGACTTTCAGCCCTTTGGAACCCCATATTAAGGGATATTACATCTAGCATAAAAATGAATAAGCAGGTGATGCGTTCTATCCGGCGGCAGCAAATGTCTGTCGGCACTGCCGACCGGCGGCAGCAATTGTTTGCGGCTACTAGCCGCTTCGGCACAAACGATACGTTTTACCGGGCAATTCTTTCTGTCGATATTGTCCTAACCCCATATATGGGATTGCAAAGGGATGAAATTCCTTTGCCGAGGGTTTCAGGGGCGAGCAGCCCCTGACGTACTCTGCGCCTTTTGCCTGCGCAGGGCGGACTTGTACGCCCGGGCGAACTCCTTGCGCCAGCCGCGTCTGTCCACGCACTGCCAGTTGATGGACGGGCGCGAATTGCCCTCCACCAGCACGCAGCCGCCGGGCGTGATCGCCACGTCCCAGCCGATGTACGCGGCGCGGGGCTCTTCCTCGGCCGCAGCCAGACAGAGAGCGCGCACCTTGTCCCAATGCGGCACGACGAATCCTTCGAACTTTTTGCCCGTTTCCGGGTGCGCATCGAACCAGACGTACTGCTTGTTCATCGCGCCAGACAGCATGCGCCCGGTATCGACGTCCAGCATGGTCAGAACGCCGCCGGAATCGAAATTGTCGGCCACGCTGTCTCCCCGGCCGATACGCATCAGCGGCGCGAGCAGAACTGGCCCCTTTTCGGTATAAAAGGTGGTCAGGCGGATGGTGTTCACCGCGTTCGGGTAGAATTCGGAGACCTCCGGGTGCTGCCGGATGTGCTCTTCGACGATCTTGTCCTCTTCGATCAGCCGTTCGCGCAGCATTTTGCACTCGTACAGCGAGGCGGGCGGCGAAAGCTGCTCCACCGAAAACCCGCCCTTGCCGGCGCGCGGCTTGGCGATGGCGTCGGTGTGCTTGTGCAGGAACGCGTGCAGCTCTTCCGGCGTGCAATCGCGCGGGCAGATCCACTCGCGCCCGAGGTATTTTTCGAACCGGGCGTCAAAGCGCGCTTTGTCCGAAAATAGCTCGGCTACCTCCGGCGGGTTGATCTGCCGCATGGTTTCGCTCATGCGGTCGGAAGTGTATTTTACCCATCCCCAGCGGCTCTTCTGCATTTCCTTGCGGAAAAAGTAGTTGTTCATCTTCAGTCCGGTCAGCACGTGGCCGATGGCATAGCACATGCCGTCC
Organism: Clostridia bacterium; assembly: GCA_017398245.1. Next base: position 1,367 of record JAFQGN010000148.1, read on the forward strand.
AGCACGATGCCAAGCCCATGTTCGCCGCTGAATTTGGACCGCTCGATAAAGCGGGAGATCACGCTCATTTGTGGTTATTCTCCTTCTGGCGGCGGCGGAAATACTTCCACGCCTTTTTGTTGGCCGCCTTGTAGGCCTGGGACCAGTCCGTGCCCAGCGCGTACTGCCAGCCAAACCCCTGGTGGTTGTTGCATTCCACCATGTCCACGCCGCTGGGGGTGATGGCCATGTCCCAGCCCACGAACACGGCGTCCGGGTCGACCAGCGCCATTTTGCGCAAAGTACGCTTGAGCAGCTCCCAATGCGGGATCTGATAGCCCACAAAGGGCACGCCGGTGATGGGGTGCTTTTCGTAGACATTGTGGTCTTTGTCCACTGCGGGGGTTTCGATTCTGCCGGTCTCGAAATCGATCTGCGCGGTCATGCCGCCCTGGCAGAAGTTGTCGATCACGCCGCCGTTGCCGATGCGCATGCAGGAGGAGAGCAGGATGGGTCCTTCATCGGTAAGCACGCTGGCGATGCGGATGGTGTTGACCGAGCCGGAATAGAGCGCATTCAGCGCATCGTGCTGGCGGATGATCTCCTCAATGATCGCGTCCTCCTGGCACAGGGTGCAAAATTCGCTTTTGCAGATATCGTCGCTGATATACTGGCTGATGTACACGCCTTCGCCCCGGCCCATGGTGCGCGGCTTGACGATATAGCGCTCATGCTTGCGCGCAAAGGCGATGAAAGCGGCTTCCCCGGCCTTCGCGGGCTCCAGCCAATCGCGGTGCACGTATTTTCCGTAGCGTTCCAGACAGCCGGCCTTGTCCATCAGCCTTTCTACGGCCTCTTTCGTGTTCAGCTTCCACATGCCCCAGGCCTTGTCTCGGCTGAGTGCGCGCTTCCAGCAATCGGGCTTGCCAAGACGCGAATAATAATAGCAGTAATCGTCTATGGACATGTGCCGCAGCGCCCTTGCGAGCGTGCAGTTGATATAAAAAGGCATGCGCCCCGTTTTCGGGATGCACTCGTATTTATCGAACTTTTTGTTCATGCGCCGGATATAGGCGGAGATCCTGTTCATGGAACTTTTCCTTTCGTGAGGCATCATTTTACATGATAAGTATACCATTTGCGGGCGCAATCTTGCAAGCGCCCCCCTGTATAGGGTATAATCAGGTTTAGGAATCTACGGTTCGGCGAACGCTGCGTACAAGCGCGTCGAAGAAGGGGGGAAATGAAATTGACGAGAAAGCAGAGAGTCGATTACATTTGTTATACCCTTGCCGCGTTTGCGGGCGGATTTTTGTTCGCGTTTCTCGTAAGCAATCTTGCCAAACTGGGCATGGAGAACGTGACGGTCAGTATGGGCAATATGACCGGCGCAGATCCGAATTTCCCCGTTCTGGTCTTCAGCCTGCTGTTTGGATTCTTCCATGGCGGAATCGTCAGCGGTGTCCTTCTCGCGGCTCGTTTTTTCAAAAGGA
>JAFQGN010000149.1 GCA_017398245.1 Clostridia bacterium
GCGCCTGATCGAGCACAGCGGGTTCGACCGCCGCTGCGTCGCACTGCTGCGAAAAAGCCATCTGGACGACGAGGAACACCTGCGCGATATGCTGCTGACGGTGTAGCAATAAGGCATCGCCCCTTGTTAATAATGAAAAAGCGGCTTGTGTGCAAACATAAGCCGCTTTTCATCGCAAGACCAGCTCGCGCAATCTGCGCTGCCGGTCTTTTTCTGTACCCATATTTGGGATACAAAAGGATTGAAAACCCTCTGGCAGAGGTCTGGGGACAGCGTCCCCAGCGTTACCCGTATCCAAAACACAAGCCCGGCCCACACCGTAAGTGTTGCCGGGCTTCTCCTTTTATGGCAGAAAATGCATTCCCCTAATTGAGGGGTTGCGGGAGAATCATTCCCCCGCGCAGGGGCTTGGGGGCAGCGCCCCCAACGTACCCCAGCGCTAACAAAAGGTTGGCCCGCGCGGACGATCAGTGGCCGCCGACAAAAGCTGCCGCCGAATAGAAGGAAAGAATCTCTTACCGATACATAACTGGCCCGGCCCACGCGGTACGCGTTGCCGGGCTTCTCCTTTCCCTGACAGAAACCGCACTCCCCCCATATGAGGGGTCGCGGGGGAATCATTCCCCCGCGCAGGGGCTTGGGGGCAGCGCCCCCAACGCACTTTCGTACCCCACCCCGCCTCAGCGGTCTGCCATTTCCAGGTACGGCTGACGCTGCACGGCGGCGCGGTACGCCGGGCGCATAATGCGCTTGCCGGAGACGACCTCCTCAATGCGATGCGCGCACCAGCCGGAAATACGCGCAATGGCGAACAGCGGCGTGTACAGCTCCTCCGGGATGCCCAGCATGCGGTACACCAACCCGGAATACATATCCACATTGGCGCACACGGGAATCGTCATGCCTTTGCGCTCCATCAGCAGCGGAACGCCCAGCTCCTCCACCTTTTCCATCAGTTCGAAATCCGCCAGCTGGCCCTTGGTCTCCGCCATCGTCTTTGCATACTGCTTGAGCACCACGGCGCGCGGGTCGGACTCCGTGTACACCGCATGTCCGATGCCGTAGATCTTGCCGGAACAATCGCCCGCCTGCTTGTCCAGAATCTTGACCAGATAATCCTTGAGCACGCCGGCGTCCTTCGCATTCGGCACGTTTTCCTTGATGAAACGGAACATCTCCATCACCTTCGCGTTCGCGCCGCCGTGCAGCGGGCCCTTGAGCGAGGAGACCGCCGCCGCAATGGCGGAATAGGTGTCCGTGCCGGTCGAGGAGACCGCGCGGCAAACGAAGGCCGAGTTGTTGCCGCCGCCGTGCTCCGCGTGCAGAATGAGCATCAGGTCCAGCAGCTTTGCCTCTTCGTCGGAATAGCGCTTGTCCTGCCGCACAACGCGCAGGAAATTCTCCGCCACCGAAAGCTTTTCCTTCGATTTGTGGATGTAGAGCGATTTTCCGTCAAAATAATGCCGCTTCACCGCATATGCATTGGCCACGATGACCGGGAACCGGCCGATCAGCTCGATGGACTGGCGCATCAGGTTTTCAATGGAGATATCGTCCGGATTTTCGTCGTAAGAATACAGCGCCATCACACCGCGGCACAGCTTGTTCATCACATCGCGGCTGGGGGCTTTGATGATCATATCCTCCACAAAGCCGTCGGGCAGCTGGCGCGCGCGGGAGAGAACAGTATCGAAGGTAGCAAACTGCTCGCGCGTGGGCAGCTGGCCCAGCAGCAGAAGATAGGCCACCTCTTCATAGCCAAAGGTGTTGTCGCGCGTGTGGGCGTTGATGATGTCCATCACGTCGATGCCGCGGTAATACAGCTTGCCGGGCATGGGCAGGCGTTCGCCGTCCTGCACAACATAGCCCTGCACGCTGCCGATGCGCGTAACGCCGGCGAGCACGCCGGTGCCGTCGCTGTTGCGCAGGCCGCGCTTGATAGCGTCGGATTGATACACTTTTTCGGGAAGAGTATATTCGTTTTGTACATTGCCGCACAAAGAGCGCACATAGCCCTCGAGCGGATCATGCTGGATCGTCATATTTATTTCCCCCGGTCCTGCATCGTGAAAAATGCGATTTTGCAACAGTATAGCAGACATGATGCAGAATAGCAAGGGGTTTCCGGGCCAATACCGCTCTTATCTGAAATATTTTTATTCCCATTCATGCAAATACCTGTTGCCGTCTGCCGCCGCCTGTGCTATACTTTCAGCAATGGCACCGCCTGTTTCTGTATTTTTATGCAGACAAAGCGGCCATCTTTCCGGAAAAGAGGAAAAAAGCATGATCAAACTGAGCAACGTTCCCCATACCGTCGCGGGCGGAAAACCTGTCCCCGCAGAAAAAAGCGCGCTGATCGCCGGGCGCGAAAAGACGATGGCGTACTCCATCTTGCGCAAACACAGCCTTTCGGACAGCGCCGAAAAAATGCGCATCCGCTTCGACAGTATGCTTTCGCACGATATCACCTTCGTGGGCATCATCCAGACGGCAAAGGCCAGCGGGCTTACGGAATTTCCCGTGCCCTATGCGCTGACCAATTGCCACAACAGCCTGTGCGCGGTCGGCGGCACCATCAATGAAGACGACCATCTCTTCGGCCTCTCCGCCGCGAAAAAATACGGCGGCATTTTCGTCCCGCCGAACCAGGCCGTCATCCACCAGTATGCGCGCGAGATGATGGCCGGCTGCGGAAAGATGATTTTGGGCTCCGACAGCCACACCCGCTACGGCGCCATCGGCACCATGGGCGTGGGCGAGGGCGGCCCGGAGCTGGTCAAGCAGCTGCTAAAGAACACCTACGATATCGCCGCGCCGCAGGTCGTGCTCGTGTGGCTCACAGGCGCGCCGAAGAAAGGCGTCGGCCCGCACGACGTGGCCATCGCCCTGTGCGGAGCCACCTACAAAAACGGCTTTGTCAAAAATAAGGTGCTGGAATTCGCCGGCCCCGGCGTTGCCAGCCTGCCCATGGATTTCCGCATCGGCATCGACGTGATGACCACCGAGACCACCTGCCTGAGCTCCATCTGGGAGACGGACGAAAAGGTGCGCGAATATCTCACGGCGCACGGCAGGGGCGAAGAATACGCCAAGCTGTCTGTGGAAGAAGGCGCGTGCTACGATTCCCTGATCGAGATCGACCTTTCCAAGATCGAGCCCATGGTCGCGCTGCCGTTCCATCCCTCC
>JAFQGN010000150.1 GCA_017398245.1 Clostridia bacterium
TCAGGTCTCAACTCCAGTCACTCTTAACTCGTTCGGAATCTGACTGTTGTTATCTTCTTTCTTTAACCATTCTGTATCGTTTTCAAGGATCTTCGCGCTCCCTCAGGCTCGGCTCGTTTCTGCCGTTCCCTCAAGCGCAAGAATGATTATATACTATCCCGGCCCATTTGTCAACACTTTTCAAGGTTAAGAAATTATTTTGCAATATCTCGGACATTCCTCTTCAAAAGGCGCTCAAAACCCCTGTAACGGCGCGAAAATGCCCGAATATTCCGGTGGAATATTCGGGCAACATACGCGAAAACGGGCTTTTTCGGGCCTGTCGAAAGGCTTACAGATACAATTCTTTACCGCAGGGGATGTTCGAACCCTGGAAACAATAGGGAACTTTATCGGTATGCACGCCGCCTTTATCGTCGGTATAGGAGACGCAATAGATCTCGTGGTTGGCCGCGCCGCCGAAGCAGCCGGTCTTATCCATGGCGAGCAGGGCCACGCGGCCGATCTTGATGCGGCTGTGCACATCCTGCACGGCGCGCAGAGCCGCGATGGGCGCGCTCTCGCCCTGCTCCATATAGAAGAAAGCCTTGGCGGCCAGCGCGCCGCGCATGATATCCTCGCCCACGCCGGTGCACACGACCGCGCCGACGTTGTCATCGCAGAAATAGCCGCAGCCAGGCACGGCGGTATCGGACGTGCGGCCGGGCAGCCTGTACAGGAAGCCGGAGGTGGACATCGCAAGAGCGAGGTGGCCGTCCTGGATGCCGATCATGCCCACGGTGTCGTGCTGATCGCGCGTGATGCCCTTTTTGTCGCGATTTTCCCATTCGATGATGGCCTCGGGCGAGTTCATGTTGCGCTCTTCACAGCCCATTGCGCGCGCAAATTCCGCCGCGCCTGCGCCATTGATGAGGTTATGCGGAGTCTTTTCCATGACAAGGCGCGCGACCTTGACCGGATTTTTGAAGCCAACAAGACCGGCAACCGCGCCGATCTTGCGCTCGCGGCCTTCCATGAATGCGGCGTCGAGCTCGTTCACTCCGTTTTTGTTCAGGCCGCCGCCATAGCCGACGGTATGCTCGTCGGGGTCGTCTTCCACCTGGCAGACAGCCCATTCGATGGCGTCTTCGATACTCTGGCCGTTTTTGACCATTTTCCAGGCTTCGCCCATGAATTTGGCCGATTCGCTCCACGTTGCTGCGATGCGGAACATGCGCTCAACTCCGTTTCTACATATAATAATATAACAGGATCGGGCCTATTTCGCTTGCCGGTCGGCAGAACAGATCAGCCCAAATATTGGTTTCTTTGGGTGGGGTGCGGGGAGGGCCTTTCTTTTTCAAAAGAAAGGCCCTCCCCGCCGTCCTCTCGTTACCCCTCGTCAGCCCTCGAGGGCCTGCTTGAGGTCGGCGATAAGATCGTTCACATCTTCAAGGCCGACGGACATGCGGATCATATCCGGCAGAGTGCCGGAAGCGATGAGCGCCTGCTCGTCAAGCTGGCTGTGGGTGGTGCTGGCCGGATGGATGACCAGCGACTTCGCATCGGCAATATTAGCCAGATGGGTGAAGATCTGGCAGCGCTCGATGAAGCGCGCGCCGGCGGCCTTGCCGCCCTTGACGCCGAAGGTCATGATCGCGCCGCAGCCGTCGGGCATGTACTTTTCATAGCGCTCATGATACTTATCGCCCGGCAGATACGGGTAATTGATATAGGTAACGTTCGGATGGCCCTTGAGGAACTCGGCCACCTTTTCCGCGTTGCGGCAATGCCTTTCCACGCGCATGGAGAGAGTCTCCAGCCCCTGCAGAACGAGGAACGCGCTGAACGGCGCAAGGCACGCACCCATATCGCGCAGCACCTGCGCGCGGGCCTTGGTGGCCACGGGGGCGGCCTGGTCGGCATAGATCATGCCGTGATTGGTGGGATCGGGCTCGTTGAAATCCGGAAAGCGCGGGTTGCCCTTCCAGTTGAAATTGCCAAGATCGATCAGCGCGCCGGCGATGGTGGTGCCGTGGCCGCCCAGATACTTGGTTACGGAATGGATGACGATATCCACGCCCCATTTTTTCAGGTCGATCAGAAGCGGGGTGCCGAAGGTGTTGTCGCAAACGGTAGGCACACCGTGCTTGTGGGCGATTTCGCAAATTTTCTCAATGTCGGGCAGGTTGATCTGCGGGTTGCCGAGGGTCTCAAAATAGACCAGCTTGGTCTTTTCGCCGATGGCCTTGTCCAGCGCGTCGAAATCTTCCACATCGACAAATTTCACGTTGATGCCGAAGCGCTCGGGCAGACGGTCGCCAAAGAGGGTGTAGGTGCCGCCGTAGAGCGTGGTGGCCGCGATGATCTCGTCGCCGGTCTTGGCCAGGGAGAACACGGCCGCGGCTTCCGCCGCCATGCCGCTGGCAAACGCGACCGCGCCGACGCCGCGCTCCAGAGCCGCAAGGCGCTTTTCCAGAACGTCCACCGTCGGGTTCATGATACGGCTGTAGATATTGCCGGAGCGCTCATGGTTGAACAGCTCGGCCGCGTACTGCACGCTTTCAAAGGCGAAGGAGGCCGTCTGATAGATCGGCACTGCGCTCGCGCCGGTGGTCGGGTCCGGCTTCTGGCCCGCGTGGGCCTGCAGGGTATCAAAACCATAGGTCTTTTTTTCGTCCAGCATTTTCTTTCCTCCTTCTCAGGCAGGGGCAAGGGAGCACGCCAAGGGGCGCCGCCCCTTGGAACCCTGCTTAAGGGACAATGTCCCTTAAGAATCCCATAATGGGGATGAATTTTGTATTCTCTTCCGATAGGTTCGCTTCCCCCGAAATCCAAAGAGCCCAAATAATGGTTTCTTTTAGGAAGGGCGCGGGAAACCCTTTTCTTTTCCGAAAGAAAAGGGTTTCCCGCATCATTATACCGCAATCCCCCGGGCGGCGCAATCGGTCTTTAACGTATATGACGAGGATATGCTCTGGTATTTTACGTGCAATGCGTGTATAATAAGGAAAGCACGCGCCCGGAGGCGGAACAAACGCCCCTGCGCGCGCGACAAAACAGCAAGTACCTATATTTACATACAACCATTATGGAGGAATAACGGATGCAAACGCGCAAAGCACCCCCGAAACCCGCGCCCAGGCCGGCTTCCAGACCGCCGCAGGCGCGAAAGGCCGCCCCTTCCAAGCCGCATATGGAAAACGCGAACCCCGTGCTGATCGCCGTGGTCGCGCTCGTCGTCATAGCGGCGCTGGTAGGCGGATACCTTCTGCAGTACGTCGCCTTCCCGGACGGGCTCTTCCCTGACCGCACGGCGCAGGGCGGCGGAGCCGGCGAACCGGTGACCGAGATCGCGCCCACGACGGCTGTGCGCATCAACGAGATCATGTCGTCCAACGGCACGGCCTGGTCCGACGAGCACGGCGAGTTCGGCGACTGGGTGGAGATCACGAACACCTCTTCCACCGAGACGATCGACATTTCCGGCTGGATCCTCACCGACACGGCCAACGCGCTCAACGCGTTCACCTTCCCGCAGCAGACTCTGGCCCCCGGCGAGTTCGTGCTCGTCTTCTGCGACGGCACGCTGCACAACACCCCGGGCTATACCTACCATGCGCCCTTCAAGCTCTCCTCTGACGGAGACACGCTGCTTCTGTTCAACAGAGACGAGATCGCCGTCGAATCGATCAACATCCCGTCCCTCAACCGCAACCAGAGCTACGCGCGCGTGAACGGCGGCTGGCAGGTCACCTCCTCCTACACGCCGTGCATGCCCAACGAGGAGCAGTACCACCAGATGATGCGCGAGGCTCTCTCCGGCGGGCAGACCTCCTCCATCGTCGTTTCCGAGATCATGGCCGACAACGCCACGTACATCCGCGATGAAGACGGCGAATACTGCGACTGGATCGAGATCGCCAACACGGGCTCCTCTGCCGTGAATCTTTCCGGCTGGTGCCTGTCCGACGATACCTCCAACCCCACCAAGTGGCGCTTCCCGAACGTGACCATTGCGCCGGGCGAACACATGGTCGTCTACTGCTCGGGCAAGAACCGGGCCGAGGCCGGTGCGAACCTGCACACCTCCTTCCGCCTTGGAGCCGAGGGCGAAATGGCCGTCCTTTCCAACGCGCAGGGCGTTGTTCAGTCTTCCGTGAGCTACACGAATTTGAAGACCGACCGCAGCCTGAGCCTGTACGAAGGCAATTACACCACCAACCTTGCACCCACGCCGGGCGCGGCCAATACGGCCGCCTCGGCTGCGGCGCAGGCCGAAAGCATGGCCTCCGCCAACCCCTATAAGGTTTATATTTCCGAAGTTTCCGCAGGGACCTCCCGCACGGTCGATACCGAGGGAACGCAGCCCGAGTGGATCGAGATCATCAACAAATCTACCGTGACGGTGGATCTTTCCGGATGGGGCCTTTCCGACAACGCCGGCCGCCCGCGCAAATGGCAGTTTGCCGATGGCGCGTCCATCAAGCCCGGTCAGTATCTGATCGTCAAGCTGGGCGAGAGCGACGTGCAGGATGTTTCCTCCGGCTCCTATCAGGCTAACTTCGGCCTCTCCCTTCTTGCCGACGCCGACGAGACCGTTACCCTCTGCACGCCCGATGGCAGCGTGGTCGACCGCATGCCTCTTCCGAGGCAGTATGCATCCATCAGCTATGGGCGCATAGACGGGCAGGACGGCTTTTTTTATTTAGCAAAATCCACCCCCGGCAGCCAGAACAACAACACCGGCTATGCCCTGCGCACAGACCCGGCCTCCTTCTCCATTGCGGGCGGCATGTATGACGGCGCTGTGACCGTGGAGCTTTCCGCGCAGGAGAACGCCACCATCCGCTATACGACGGACGGCTCCGTGCCCACCACCTCTTCCCCGGTGTACACCGGGCCGATCACCCTGAACGAGACCACCGTGCTGCGCAGCCGCGTATGGCGTGATCAGGAATACCCCTCCGCGACCGAGACGCAGACCTATTTCGTTGGCGTGAGCCACACGATGAACGTGATGAGCGTGGTGGTCGACCCGGCGGACCTCTGGTCACAGGAAAAGGGCCTGTATGTCCTCGGGCCCAACGCAATGGAATACCCCTACGGCTCCATCGATCGTGGCGCGAACTTCTGGATGACATGGGAAAAGAGCGCCAATGTGGAATACTACGGCACCGACGGCTCCACCATCCTTTCGCAGGGCTGCGGCCTGAAGCTGCACGGCCAGTACAGCCGAAGCGAGCCGCAGAAGGCCTTCAAGATCATCGCGCGCGAGGAATACGACGAGCAGGATTTCTTCTATGCGCCGCTGTTCTCTGAGCGCGATTACACGCAGTACCAGTCGTTCGTTTTGCGCTCGTCCGGCTCTGACGGCGACAAGACCCGCATGCGCGACAGCATCCTGACCAGCCTTGCGGAAAACACGCCTGTTATGTATCAGGCGACGGAGCTGGTCGTCGTGTATCTGAACGGGCAGTACTGGGGCCAGTACAATCTGCGCGAACGCATCAACCAATACAGCGTGGCCCAGTGGGAGGGCTGGGACGACCCGGAGAACGTCGATCTTGTCAAGGCGAACAGCAATGTTCTGCATGGCTCCGACGAGAGCTACCAGAAGATGCTTGCATGGGTGAAGAAAAACGGCGTGAAGAGCGACGAGGCCCTTGCCGCCGTGGGCGAAGTGGTCGATCTGGAAAACTTCATCGATTACATCTGCCTGCAGATGTTCACCGGCAACACCGACACGCTCAACGTAAAGCGCTACCGCAACGCCGTTTCCGGCGACGGCCGCTGGAGATGGATCTTCTTCGACCTGGACTGGGCGTTCTACACCGATACGAACTCTCCCACCCGCTGGATGAACCCGGCGGGCATGGGAAACTCCATGCGCACGAACAACACTCTCTACGTCGAGCTGATGAAGAACGACACCTTCCGCGCCATGTTCCTGAAGCGGCTGGGCGAACTGATGGCGACCGATTTCACCACGCAGGCCATTGTGGACAAGGTGAACGCGCGCATTAACGAGCTGATGCCCGAAATGGCCAACCACATGCCCGGCTGGCAGAACATCGTAAACGGCTGGCTTGCCAACAATGTCGATACCCTGCCCGCCTCTGTGCTGAGCAAGTACACCTTCGATATGGACAAGTGGAAGAGCGAGCTGAGCCGGTTTATCGATTATGCCGAAGAGCGGCCGACCAAGATGATCCAGTACATGCAGGATTCCAGCAAGGATTACAGCATGGCCGTGACAAAGGAAGAGCTGAACCTCTACTTTGCCGACGCCATTCAGGCCATTTACGATTACAAAGAAGCCAAGAAGTAACGAAAGGAGGGCATGCAGGAGAACATGCAGCCAAGACACGAGATCAAGTTCCACATCAGCCCTCTGGACGCGCAGGCGCTTTCCTACCGGCTGGAAGCCGTGATGCAGCGCGACCGTCATGCTGACCCGCGCACCGGCGAATACACCATCCGCTCGCTCTATTTTGACGACGCGTGGGACAGCGCCTTCCACGACAAGCTGGTCGGCATACAGCACCGCGACAAGTACCGGATCCGCATCTACAGCACGAAAAACAGCCCCATCACCATCGAGCGCAAGCGAAAGATCGGCGATCTGATCCAGAAGGACGGCGTGCGCATCATCGAGCGGCTGGCGCGGCAGCTGATGCGCGCCGACCCGACCGGGCTGGAGACCATCGGCCGGCCGCTGCTGACCGATGTGGCCGTGCAGATGCGCACAAAGCTGCTCAGGCCCGCGGTGATCGTGGAATACGACCGCGAGGCGTTCACCTATCCGGTGGAGGACGTGCGCGTGACAATCGACAAGCGCGTGCGCACCGGCCTTGGCAACAAGGATCTGTTCGACCCGGATCTGCAGACGCTCGAGGTCATGGACAGGGGCACATGGGTGCTCGAGGTCAAGTACAACAACTATCTGCCGGATTTCATCGCCGCGCTCATCGGCGTGCCGGCGGAGCGCAGCGCCATTTCCAAGTACACGCTGTGCAGGCGGTTCGACCCTGCGCTGTAAGCGCCGGGGGAGTCGCCAAGGGGCGCTGCCCCTTGGAACCCCGCTTAAGGGACAATGTCCCTTAAGAATCCCGTATTGGGATGGATATAATTGCTTCTTTCGCAAGGTTATACACCCTCAATGGTATTTATCCGGCTAATCTTTTCGGCAGGATCGTTTCTCCCGCAAGGAGATGCGCCGGGGATACGCCAAGGGACACCGCCCCTTGGAACCCCGCTCAAGGGACAATGTCCCTAAAGAATCCCGTATTGGGATGGATATAATCGCTTCTTTCGCA
>JAFQGN010000151.1 GCA_017398245.1 Clostridia bacterium
ATTTTTCGGAAGACTATGATACTTTCTTGAAGAACTACGAGATTGACGCTGAAAAGTATAGCAGTTCCACTCGTTATGCACCCAAAGACGGAACGCCGCCCAATTCATTCAACATCTCTATGGTTCCGTGGCTGGAATTTGCCGGGTTCAACATAAATGTTTTTGATGACGGGCATTTCCTGCTGCCGATTTTCACAATGGGAAAATACTTTGATCGGGACGGTAAACGCATGCTTCCACTTGCAATACAGGTACATCACGCTGTCTGTGACGGATATCATGTCGGCCTGTTCGTTGAGAAGCTCCAAAAATACATTGACCATTTTAGCTGAAATACAAATTCCAATTTCCGGGGCGAATGGGAAGTTAGATTCAGGCGTGCCGGAAGATTGGGTAAACACAACGAACCTCCCTATGATGCGCATAGGGAGGTTCGTTGTGTTTTGAAAGGGTCAGGCCCGGTTTTCCGGCAAAAGCGCGCGCACGGCCTGCTCGGAGGGCGTGACGTAGACCGTGGTATTATGGGTGAAGATGACGAACCCGGGCTTGGAGCCGGAGGGCTTTTTGACATAGCGCCGCTGCGTCATATCTACCGGCACGTTGGAAGAATTCTGGCCCTTGGAATAGTACGCGGCGAGCATGGCCGCGTCCATCAGGCTCAGGTCGTCCGGCTCGGCAGATTTTAGGATGACATGGCTGCCGGGCATGTCCTTGGCATGCAGCCAGATCTCCATAGGGCCGGCGGAGAAGGTCAGCCGCTCGTTCTGCACATTGTTTTTGCCCACGAAGATCTCGATCCCGCTGCGGGAAATAAAGCGCAGGGGCTTGGATTCGGGCAGCGCCTTTTTCTGGCGGCGGTTGTGGTTCGCGCGCACATAGCCTTCCTTTTCCAGCTCAGCGCGGATCTCCTGCAGGTCGGCCTCGTCTGCGCTCTTTTCCAGGTTCTGCAGCTGGTTTTCAAGGTAATCCAGCTCCTCGCGCGTCTCGGCGGCCTGCTGCCCGGCCAGATGAGCGGCGTTGCGCATTTTCTGGTAGAGCTTGAAGTAGCGCTGGGCATTGCGGGCGGGAGACATGCTTTCGTCCAGCTGGATTTCGATCTCGGCGCAGTTTTCATCGTACCAGTTGGGCAGGCTGATCTTTTTCGCGCCTTTGGGCACCATGGAGATGGATGCGTTGAGCAGCTCGCCCTTGATGCGGTATTCTTCCATGCGCTCGGAATCCTTGAGCGTCTGCAGGCGCAGGGCCAGCTTTTTTTCGCAGCGCTCGATATTGCGCTTGAGCAGATGGCGCAGCGATGTGGCCTTCTGCTGGATGCGCGTCATGTCGTCGCGCGCGGTGTAATAGGCGTCCATGGCCTCGGAAAGGCTGGGGTAATGCACGGCCTGAAAATGGCTGCGGCTTTCGTAGGGGAAGGGGCATACGTCGGCCGGCATGCCGTCCTCGCCGAGGTATACGATCGGATCGATCTTTGCATAGGCCTCGGTAAGCCACTGCACGGTACGCTCACATACGGCGGCAAGGTCGCACTCTTCCAAGGTAGCCTCGCCGTTTCCTGCTGCGTACAGGGCCAGCTCTTCCGCCGTCTGCTCCGAAAGGCCCATGATGGATTTGGACAGAGCCTTGCGCACAAGGCCGCCAAGCGGCGCGAGGCGCGAGCGGAGTTCTTCTGCAGAAAGTCCATCGCGCTGCAGCTTGTCCTGCAGCGGCGGGCGCTCGTAGGCGAGGCCGGGCAGCACCTGACGGACGGAGGAAACGTCCATGGGAACGCGCCGCGCGCTGTCGAGGATGCGGCCGTTCTCATCGTAGAAGATCAGGTTGGAATGCCGCCCCATGCACTCGGCGGTGATCGTCAGCTCGCAGGGGTCGCCAAGTTCGCTGACGGCGTCGAAGGCGATATCGATGATGCGGTCGCCCTGATACTGTTTGACAGATTTGATGCGGCTGCCGGCGATGCGCTTGCGCAGCAGCATGCAGAATACCGGCGGCTCGAGAGGATTGGGCCGCTTCTGCACCGTGGTCTGCACGCGCGCGGCCCCGGCGTTTGCGCTGAGCAGCAGGTTTTTGTTTTCGCCCGGGCAGCGGATGGCCAGGATGAGTTCGTCCGGCTCGGGCTGGGTGATCTTGTCGACCCTCGCGCCGGACAGGGTGGAATTGAGCTCGGCGGCAATGAGCCCGAGCATGAAGCCGTCCATCGGCATTGCGGCATACCTTCTTTCCCAAACCGGGCGCACGGGCCCGGATACAGCGTATTTTTGCAAGAATACATCTATTATATCGTTCAAAAACCGACCTTTCAAGGTGCAAATCGGCCCGGAATGTGATACAATAAAAATAACGGTGCGCGAAGCGGCAAAACGATGTGAACGCTCCTCCTGTAAAAGGGGAATAGCCCCTGCCCGTGCGGAATAGCATGGAAGTGCAATTCCAGATCGGTCAGGAGGGGAGAAAATGAATATTGCCGGTAAATCGCGCAGGATGTATGCGCTGGCGGCGGTCCTTGTCGTGCTGGCGGTCATCGCGGCGTGCATCGCATCGCAGCAAAGGAACAGGGCGGACAGCCCGGCGGCGACGTCTGTGCCCACGGTTTCGCCTGCGCCGCTGCCGAGCCACATACCTTCGGCGACGCCCGTGCCCACGCAAAGCGCGCAGGGCGAAACGATGTCCACCACCGTCTATTATCAGGACAACTACGGTTATCTTGTGCCGGTGGTCAGGCAGATTCCGCTGGAGGACGGCATCGCAAAGGCGACGCTCGGCCTGATGGTCAAGAGCCTGTATAACGATATGGAGGCCGCAAGGCTCGGGCTCAAAACCGTTCTGCCGGAAAACACGCAGGTGGAGCTGGATATCTCCGGCGGCGTGGCGCGCGTCGATCTGAGCGACGAGGTGACAAAGCTTTCCGATGCGCTCAGCGAAAGCGTGATGGTCAGTGCCATTGTGCAAACGCTGACCGAGTTCGACACCGTGGACAGCGTGCGCATCACCGTGGAAGGGCGCGAGCTTGACAAGCTGCCCAACGGAACGAGCATTTCCGGCAGCCTTACCCGCAGGGAGATCAACGTGGAAAGCACCGCGCTGGGCGGCGAAAATACTTCCATTGTCACCTTGTATTTCCCGGCGGAGGACGGAAGCCTTCTGGTGCCGGTCACGCGCATGGTGTACGGCGATGGCGATATCGAAACGGCGGTTCTGGAGCTGGCAAAGGGGCCGCGCGCCTCGGGCCAGCTGGAGAATGCGCTGCCGGGCGATGTGGGGCTGATCGGCGTGAAGGTCGTCGACGGCGTGGCCATTATCAATTTTACAAGCGAATTTATGGACATTGTGGAGCAGACCGACGGCGGCCGCATGGCGCTGCGCGCGCTGATGCTCACCTGTTCCCGGTTTGAGGGAGTGCAGGGCGTGAAGGTGCTGGTAGACGGCGAGGATTACGACCCGGGTGTGGACACCATGGCCTTCCCGGACAATGTGAACGATTACGAATCAGTCCTGAGCCATTCCATCGCGCTGCAGGCAGCGGCGCTGTTTGAATAAAAGCAATCTTCAGCTATACGGAGGAAAACACATGCGTACAAGGGGCGAAGGCGAGCTTCGTGAAGTAAAGATCATTCCGAATTTTACGGAAATGGCGGCGGGCTCCGCGCTGATCTGCTGCGGCAGGACGAGAGTTCTGTGCACGGCTTCGGTCAGCGAGGGCGTGCCGCCCTTCCTGCGCAACAGCGGCCGCGGCTGGCTCACGGCGGAATACGCAATGCTGCCGGGCTCCACGCCGGAGCGCAAGCAGAGGGAATATTCCAAGCGCGACGGGCGTTCCATCGAGATCCAGCGCCTCATCGGCCGCAGCCTTCGCACGGCTGTGGATATGGCCATGCTCGGCGAGCGCACCATCACTATCGATTGCGACGTTCTGCAGGCCGACGGAGGCACGCGCACTGCGTCCATCACCGGCGGCTTTGTGGCGCTGTGCCTTGCGGTGGATAAGCTGATGAACAGCGGAAAGCTCAATGATTCGCCCATCGTGCGGCAGGTGGCGGCGGTCAGCTGCGGTCTGGTAGACGATAAAGAACTGCTGGATCTGGAATATATCGAAGACAGCGCGGCGCAGGCGGATATGAACCTCGTCGGCGCGGCGGGCGTCAGCGGCGAGATCGAATTCACCGAAGTGCAGATCACCGGCGAAAAGCGTACCATCAAGCGGCAGGAGCTGCTCGATCTGATGGACATGGGCGAAAACGGCATCCGAGAGCTGATGGCCAAGCAGCGCGAGGCCGTGGGCGAAGCCGCGCAGTGGATTTGCAAAAAGCCGCGCCTCGTTATTGCCAGCAATAATTTCGGCAAGATCAAAGAGATGAAGGGCCTGCTGGGCGAAAAGTTTGAAGTGGTCAGCCAGAGGGAAATGGGCGTGAATATCGACGTGGAGGAAAACGGTTCCACCTTCGCCGAAAACGCGCTGATCAAGGCCCGCGCCCTGTGCGAGGCGACCGGCTGCGCCACTCTGGCCGACGACAGCGGCCTTTGCGTGGATGCACTGAACGGTCAGCCTGGCGTGTACAGCGCGCGCTATTGCGGCGTGCATGGCGACGATAAGGCCAACAACGAAAAGCTGCTCAAGGAACTGGCCGACGTGCCGGATGCGGAGCGCACGGCGCACTTCAGCTGCGCCATCGCGCTGGTCCGCCCGGGCAAAAAGGAAATGGTGGTCGAGGGTCAGTGTCCCGGCCATATCCTGCATGAGGAAAAGGGCGAAAACGGCTTCGGATACGATCCGCTGTTCCTCTCGGACGACCTCGGTGTGACCTTTGCCGAGGCTTCTCAGGAAGAAAAAGGCGCGATCTCGCACCGCGGTCTGGCCGTGAAGGCGCTGGTCAAGGCGCTGGAGGCCGAGGAATGAGCGAGCCGGTATTCTTCCGGAACAAGAGCAGCTTTGCCCTGATCGCGGACAGCCACCACAGCCAGACGATGCTGGACAGGGTGGTCGAAGCGCTGCAGAACGCCGGCGGGCTGATCCTGCTGGGCGATTGCGTGCAGGACGCCGAATACCTGCGCAAAAAGCTGCCCTATCCCGATGTGTACGCGGTGAAGGGCAATTGCGATTATTTCGGCGGCGCGCCCGAGGAAATTTCGGGCCGGCTCTTTCGGGAAAACGGGCCGCTCTTTCTGGCCTGCCACGGGCACCGGTACGGGGTGAAGATGAACCCGCTTTCGCTTTTGTACCGCGCGCGGGAAGAAGGCGTTTCCGCCGCGTTCTACGGGCACACGCATATTCCCGCTTTGGACAGGGAAGAGGGCGTTTTGCTGGTGAACCCCGGCGCGCTCAAGGACGGATACTATGCGCTGGTGCGCTTTGAAAACAGTATGCTCAAAGTGGAACATAAACGACTTTGACGAATTTGAAGGAGGTACCAAGGTTATGCTTAAGATCGGTATGGTTGGCATGGGCGGCATCAGCAAGTCCCATCGCGCTGCGTGGAAGCAGGTGGAAGAGGCGAAAATCGTTTGCGTTTGCGATATCCGTCCCGAAATGGCGGACGCCGCTGCGGAAGATACCGGCGCGAAGGCCTATTACGATTTTGACGAGATGCTCGCTGCGGAGCAGTTTGATATCCTCGATATCTGTCTGCCCACCTATCTGCATGCGGATTTTGCCGTGAAGGCCATGAACAAGGGCATTCACACCTTGACCGAAAAGCCCGTCTCCCTCAAGAGGGAAGACGTCGCGCGCGTGTATGAAGCCGCGAAGCGCAACAACGTCCGCTTCATGGTGGCCCATGTGCTGCGCTTCTGGCGCGAGTACATGTTCCTCAAGGATGCGATCGACACCGGCCGCTACGGCAAGCTGCTCTCCGGCCAGATGACCCGCCTGGGCAACACGCCCAAGTGGTCCTGGGACAACTGGATGCGCGATCCCGAGCGCTCCGGCCTCGTTCCGTTCGATCTGCATATCCACGATCTGGACTTCATGGTCTATGCCTTTGGCAAGCCGAATTCCGTGACCTGCCATCGCGCCGGTACCGCCACGCAGGATTATATCAACGTCGTCTATCAGTATGACGATTTCTTCATCGCCTGCGAATCCGCCTGGTACGATGCGGAATACAAGTTCGCCTCCGGCTTCCGCTTCCAGTTTGAAGAAGCGGTCGTCGAGTGGAAGGGCGGCGTGTTCACCGTGTTCAAGAAGGGCACCGGCACCGAGACCCTCGAGGGCGAGGCCAACGCCAACGAAAACGGCATCAACCTGCCCGCCACCAACGCCTATTACAACGAGATCCGCTATTTCGTGGATCAGGTTCTCGCCGGCAAGGATTGCGATATCATCAAGCCGGAAGAACTGGAAACCGTGCTGGATCTGATCGATCAGCTGCACAACTAAGCGCACACAAAAAGCCGCCTTCTGCACAGCGGAGGGCGGCTTTTGCATATGAGGTGATACAGATGATCAAGGGACTGATCGTGCACCCGGAGGATCTTACAAAACAGACCATCGACCGCATGGCTGCAGCGGGGCTGAACACGCTCGGCCTGCACCCGGTGGGCGGCAAGGACGCGGCAAAGACGCTGGAGCAGGCGATAATTTGGCAAAACGAGGGCGAGGGCGGAGAACTGATCCGCTACGCGATGAAAAAAGGGCTGAATGTGGAATACGAGGCGCACGCGATGGGCTGGCTTTTGCAAAGGGAGCTGTTTTCCGAACATCCGGAGTGGTTCCGCATGAATGAAAAAGGCGAGCGCACGAGCGATGTGAACCTATGCCCCTCGAACGCCGAAGCGCTGGAGTATGTCGCGGGGCGCACGGCGCAGCTTGCGCGGCTGTTGCCCACTAATTCGCACCGCTATTTTTTCTGGATGGACGATGTGACGGGCGGCGGCTGCCACTGCGAAAAATGCCGTGCGCTTTCGCCTTCCGACCAGCAGCTGACGGTCGTCAACGCCATGCTGCGCGGGCTCAAGACGGTGCATGCTGATGCTACGCTTGCCTATATCGCCTATCTGGATGCGCTCGTTCCGCCTAAGGGTGTGCAGCCGGAAGAGGGCGTATTTCTGGAATACGCGCCCTTCAAGCGTGATCCGGACGCGCCGATGAACGATGCTGCCAACGCCAAAAATGCGGCGGAAGCCGCGCCTTTGCCCGCTTTGATCGAGTTTTTCGGCCGAAAGGACGCGCAGGTGCTGGAATACTGGATGGACAACA
>JAFQGN010000152.1 GCA_017398245.1 Clostridia bacterium
CGCTCAGACCGTTGCCGGGCAGCGCGGTAAAATCTGCAACCTCATCCGCAGGAATGTTCAGTTCGTTTGCGCGCTGCAGAATGGCGCGGGCGAGCGGGTGTTCGCTCTTCTGCTCAAGAGAGTTTGCAAGGCGCAGAAGCTCGTCTTCGGAAACGCCCTTGCCGGGCAGCAGGTCGGTCACGCGCGGCTCGCCGGATGTGATGGTGCCGGTCTTGTCCAGCACCACGATCTCGGCCTTGCCCGCCTCTTCCAGCGAGACGGCGGTCTTGAACAGGATACCGTTTTTCGCGCCCATGCCGTTGCCCACCATGATAGCCACCGGCGTAGCCAGACCCAACGCGCACGGGCAGGAAATGACCAGCACCGAAATGCCGCGCGCCAGCGCAAAGCCGATGGGCCTGCCCAGCAGCAGCCATATCGCGATGGTCACGATGGAAACGGCGATGACCACCGGCACGAACACGCCCGAGACCTTGTCGGCCACCTTGGCGATGGGCGCCTTGGTTGCGGCGGCGTCGGAAACCATCTGGATGATCTGCGAAAGGGTGGTGTCCTCGCCCACGCGCGTAGCCTCGCAGCGCAAAAAGCCGGACTGATTGATCGTGGCGGCGGAGACGGCGTCCCCTTCCGCCTTGTCCACGGGGATGCTCTCGCCGGTCAGCGCGGATTCGTTCACCGCGCTGTGGCCTTCCAGCACCACGCCGTCCACCGGAATGCTCTCGCCGGGGCGCACGACAAAAATATCGCCTTTTTTGACCTGATCGATGGGGACGATCGCTTCCTTGCCGTTCCGGATCACCGTCGCCGTCTTGGGAGCGAGCTTCATCAGCCCCTTGAGCGCATCCGTCGTGCGGCCCTTGGAGCGCGCCTCCAGCATCTTGCCCACGGTGATCAGCGCGAGGATCATGGCGGCGGATTCAAAATAGAATTCGTGCATGAAGCCCATCACGGCGGCGTGATCGCCGTCCATCTGCGCGCGGGTCATCAAAAGGAGCATCACCGCGCTGTAGCCAAACGACGCGGCGGAGCCAAGCGCCACCAGCGTGTCCATATTCGGCGCGCGGTGGATCAGCCCCTTGAAGCCGGAAACGAAGAATTTCTGGTTGATGACCATCACGATCGCGCTCAGCAGCAGCTGCACGATACCAACGGCCATATGGTTGCCTTCAAAAAAAGCGGGCAGCGGCCAGTTCCACATCATATGACCCATGGAAAAGTACATCAGCACGATGAGGAACCCGAGCGATGCGATCAGCCTGCGCCGCAGCAAGGGTGTGTCGCGGTCGGCAAGAGCGTCTTCGGCGGGGGAGGAGGCTTTCGCGCCCTCCGCGCCCTTTTCGCTTGCCCCGTAACCGGCTTCTGTCACGGCTTTGATGATGGCGGAAGGCTCGGCCGTGCCCTCCACGCCCATGGAATTTGTCAGCAGGCTGACCGAGCACGCGGTCACGCCCGGCACCTGGTTCACGGCCTTTTCGACCCGGGCGCTGCAGGCCGCGCAGCTCATGCCCGTTACGTTGTATTGTTTCATTTCGCGTCCCTCCGAATACATCTTATTTCATCAGCTTCTGCAGCGTGGCGGCCAGCTCGTCGATGACCTCTTCCTTGCCCTCGCGCAGATCCCGCGCCACGCAGCTGCGCAAATGGCTGGCGATCAGCTCGCGATTGAAGGCGTTCACAGCGGCGTTGACCGCGGCGGACTGAACGAGGATATCGTTGCAGTACGCGTCGCTCTCCAGCATCGCGCGGATCCCGCGGATCTGCCCTTCGATCCGGCTGAGCCGGTTGACCAGCTTTTTGCGCTCGTTTTCAGGCCGCTGTGTAGTCTTGCAGCCGCATTTTTTGGTTTCAGGCATGTTCAGCCCTCCTTTACGGGCGGGAACCCCGCCGGATATTTATAATATACCCACTGGGGGTATATTGATACGGAATTTGGGTAAAAAAAGTATGAATCCGCAAGGCGAGGGAGGAAAAGCCTGCGTATCGAATATATTGCGTGCTTCTGATACAAGTCTGTACAAAAAAGAACTGCCTCCGGCCCAAAGACCGGCGGCAGTTCGTATAATATGCCCGCGACATCACAGGAGAATGACGTAGGTCGTCGGAAGGATCCCCTCTCCGGCATAGGGCAGAAGGAATTTCCGGCTGTGCAGCAGCGCTGTGGGTCCGGCGATGGCGTCCTCAAACAGGCGCAGATACGCCATGGCTGTGGCCGTCTTCTTCAGATGGGCGGGCATGTGGTTTGTCAGGATCCTGCTGACGCTCGCCATCATCTGTTCCGCCTCGTCTGCGATCTGTACGGCCGTGTCGTGCATCAGCGCCTTGATCGCGCCGTGCTGCGCCGCAGTGAATACGGGCGCGTTCACGCTGAGCCTCCCCTCGTGAGAGGTGATGTATCCTCTGCGGATCATATCCCCGGCAAGCGCGAGATCGTTTTCACTCATACCGGCTGTGCGCCCGGAGGCGACATCCAGAAATACGTTTGCGCTCCCTGGCCTCAGGGCGCAGTATTCGTGCACCATTTCCCCGTTGAGCGGAAAATCCATAAACTGCACGCGCTCTCCGGCCGTGTTAGTCGCATTGGATATGCCGAAGGCGAATTCGGACGCCCACGCGCTGTGCACGCCCTTTTCCGCACCCCAAATAAAGCATTCCGTGCCGTATTTATCGCGCGGATAGTCGATCTTGATCCGGTTTTGCAAAATGGAGATGACGGCCTCGTATAAAAGCATGCACGTCATCTGCCATGCGAAGGCGTTGCCGCTCATATCCGCGCCCGGAAAGCCCATCGCGCGTATTTCGGCTTCGTGCGCGGTAACGCAGCCGGTCAGAAGATCGGCGATCTTTTCGCGCATGCCGGCAGTCTTGGCGTTCACTTCCTTCGTGAAATCGCTTGTAAAAATGACGATGTTGGTGTAATAGCGGTTACCCTCTTTTTTCAGCAGCTCGTGCTCGTGCAGCTCGTTCAAATTCTCTTCCATATACGGAAGCGACACGCCGATCTCCAGACTGATCTGTTCTGCCGTCAGCCTGTCGTTATAACAGGCAAAGAGGATGTTCTGCGATATGATGCTGTCGCACAGGTGATAATAACGGTTCGCTCCGTTGCCCCAGAACAGAAGCTCGAGCCCGCGGGGATTGTAGCTTTGAGGACCGTTCCTTCGTTCCATATGCATTCCCTCCCTGAGAATTTTCCGTGATTTGAACAGCAGGTATTTCACCATACTCTCGCTCGTGCCGAGGAGTTCAGCAATCTCGCAGCAGGTTCGGTTTTCGACATAATACAGGATCACGGCCTTTCGGTATTTTTCCGAAAGCAAGGCAAGCTCTCTGCGCAGCAGATACAATGCGGTATCCTCCTGCGCATCGGGTTCGGCTGCGCTGTCGGGTATTTCCGAAAGGGGGAACTCCCGTCTTTTTACCCTCGCCTTGCACCACTGCTTATATACATTGCCCGCTACCGCCCATATGAAGCCGTATATCGCCTCCGGGCTGCGGATATGATCGGCACTGCGATAGATCTCCAGAATGATATCGTGCGCAAGATCCTCCGCCTCATACTGGCTGGATGTACGGGCTCTGCAATAGGACAGGAGCGAACGGGCGACCTCTGCGATCCTTGCATCCAAGTCCTTTTTCTCCAAAGTGAACACCTCCTCTGCAAGCGTGATGACCGCGGTTCACCAGTATAGTGGAACAAAGGTGTTCCCGGTTAATGTTTCTGCGAAAATTTTCTGAAACGAAGAGGCGGATCTCCCGGATGCATTCTCCGTGAGATCCGCCCGAAAAGCATATGGGGTATGAAAATATCTTACTTCACGGTCACAAGCTGATAATCCTGGGTGCCCAGGCCCTGCTCTTCGAGCTTTTCCAGCTGCACAAAGGGGTTCTTGCCGTGCAGCTGCTGGAAGAGGTGGCCTTCACCGGAAAGCTCCATGCCCATGGGCACGCCTTCCCTGTTCAGGTTTTCGATCTTGATCGCGTCGATGGACGCGCGCTCAATGGCGACGATGTCGTCGCTGGCCATGATGCCGATATCCGGCACGAGGGAGGGAGTGGTCATGCCCCAGCAATCGCACAGCGCAGTGATCGCCGTGAGCACGTTGATGTAATACACATTGCCGGGCGCGAAGGTGTCCACAACGGTCTTGGTGCAGATGGCCATACCGGTCTGGAAATCGGCATAGTCGTGGCTGTCCAGCGTGATCGCCTGCACGGGGCATACCTTCAGGCAATGCTGGCACATGGTGCAGTGGTGGTAGTTGACAGAATACTTCGCGTCCTTGCCCTCGCCCTTGAAGGAGTTTGCATAGTGGTTGCAGGCGGTGATGCACTTGCCGCAGTGCACGCACTTGTCCGCATCCCAAACCAGGCCGCCCTCCAGCGCGTGGATCTCATGGCGGGTGCGGTCGGTCACGCAGCCCATGGCGATGTTCTTGCACGCGCCGCCAAAGCCGCACGAGCCGTGGCCCTTCACGTGGGAGAAATCGATCATGAAATCGGCGTCGTGGATCAGACCGGCGACGTCCACATGCTTGAAGGTCTTGTAGTTTACTTCCTTCTCGTAATAATACTTGCCCATGTAGCCGCTCGC
>JAFQGN010000153.1 GCA_017398245.1 Clostridia bacterium
AATGGCGAAGACGGAGCTTATCTTTCTGGGAACGGAAGCATGTATTCCTGCGCCGGGGAACGATACGGCCAGTTATCTTGTCAACGGGCGGATCCTGATCGATACTGGCTGGCATGTGACCGAAACACTGCGCCGCGCGGGGTATGCTCCTTCGGACGTGCAAGCGCTGCTGTTTACACATATGCATCACGATCATATGATGGCCCTTACGGCGTTTCTGTACGAACGCTATTGCAATAACAGTGCGGGAAAGCTGGAGATCTTCGGTCCGCATACGATGCCGGAGGCAGTCGCAAACGCGCGCAGATACATCGGCAAGGAGATATACTGGCCTGATGCGGACGAGCCGCAGCTGCGCGTTCTGCACGGAGGCGAAGAGGCGCATATTTGCGGATGTAGCGTGAAAACGCTGGAAAGCGTGCATGCCGTACCAGGGCTGTGCTATAGGATCGATGACGAAGAGACGGGAGTTTCGCTCGGTTTTCCGGGAGACGGGATCGCACTGCCGGAGTTTGCCGGGTTCTTTCAGGGCTGCGATGTGCTGACGCATGAGTATTCGCACGGTGCGGCGAAGAATCCGGAGAATTCCACGAAGCATTCCTCCATATGGGATGCGGCGCGAACGGCGTGGCAGGCGCAGGTCGGTCTGCTCTGCCCGGTGCACGGAAAGAACCAAAAAGAATGCGAGGAAATTTTGAAACAGCATTACGCAGGCGTGGTACACTGGCCAAAGCCAAACGACAGATTTGTTTTTTCTGCAAAAGAAAAGTGAAGAAAAGCCCGGGCCATTTTGCGGCCCGGGCTTTATGTTTCAGGATGTTATTTTGCCATCAGCGCTTCGATCTCTTCGACCGTTTTGAGAATGTCGGAGGAAAGATCGACACAGCCGTCTTCGGTGATCACGACGTCGTTTTCAATGCGCACGCCGATACCTTCGTCTTCGATATACAGGCCGGGTTCGACCGTGATGACCATGCCGGGCTGCAGGATGCGCTCGCGCTCGGTGGAAAGATCGTGCGTATCCAGACCGAGACCATGGCTCACGCCGTGGTAGTAATAATCGCGCACGGTCTTGCCCTCTTTGCGCAGGCCGAGCTCATCAAGCTTGGTCTCGTAGAAATCGACGACCATCTGGTTGAGCTGGCGGGTGGTCAGGCCGGGCTTGGCATTGGCGATAACGATGCGCTGCGCTTCCAGAACGGTGTTGTAGATCTCCTTCTGGCGCTCGGTGAACTTGCCGTTTACGGGGAAGGTGCGGGAAATGTCGGCGCAATAGTTCTTTTCCGCGCTGCCCAGGTCGATCAGCACCATCTGGCCGTCCTCGACCGTGCAGTTGTTTTCGCTGTAGTGCAGAGTGGTGGCCCTTGCGCCGCCGGCGACGATGCTGGTGAACGCATGCTGGCGTACGCCCTGCTTGAGCAGCGCGAAATCGAAAGCGCCTTCCAGCTCGCTCTCGTTCACGCCGGGATATGCATGCTTCATCATCGCTTCGATAGCAACGCGCGTGGTCTCCTGCGCTCTGCGCATCAGTTCCAGTTCCTTTTCGGATTTGATCGCGCGCATGGCGGCCATATCGCCGTTGAGCTCGTCGATGGAAACGGCAGGATAGCGCTGCTGCAGTTTAGCGGCGAAGGTGTGCGCCGGGGTATCGGCCTGATTGGCGCGGTAACGCCACAGATCCAGATGCACATGGAACTTACCTAGGCCGCGGGTGCCTTCGATAGCGCTGTTCATTTCGTTTTCGAAATTGCCCACATCGCGGATCGCGCCGATGCCGGAAATTTCGGTGGCTTCGGCTGCACGCATGCGCGGGCCGACCCACTTGGCCATCACTTCGTCAAAGGGTTCGATGTAGAGAGATTCGCTCACTTCGCCGGAAAGGCTCTTGCGCAGAACGAGGATCATGTTTTCGCGGTCGATACCGGTGAGGTAGTAAAAATTACGGTTGACGGAGAAGGGGTAGGCCTCGTCCTGAGAGCGCATCGGCGCGACGCCGGAAAAGACGCACGCCATGCAGGGGCCTTGCTTGTTCTCCATCAGCTTCTGTCTGCGCAGGATATATTCGTTTTTCATTTTTCATGCCTCCGTTTGATATAGAATCCGAACCATTACTATGTATTATAACAAGAAAAAACGGACTGCGCAATGGAATTTGGCTGGTGCGCTGTTTGGCAATTGACATATAGACAAAAGGATTATAAACTGGATATGTATAGTGCATAAAAAAGATGCCTGCGCAAATGAAGTATTCAACAAGAAAATGATGAGGTGGCTCTATGAAAACATACGGTACCTTTTTTGTAAACGATACAGAACGCCCGGTTCAGTACGGCGAGGTGAACCTGATCGACCCGCCGAGGAGGCGTCTGCGCGGCGAAGAGCTGAAGACCGGCATCGAGGCATGGCCGGTATTTCAGGGCTTTTGCGGAACGGACAACGAACTGATGCACATGGGCCGCGAAGGTCGTCTTGGCGCGAAGTTCCCCGAAGGACAGAAACGGCTGATCAACGGGCACGAGGGCGTGGTATGGGTGCCTTCGCAGAACCGTTTCGCTATCGTGCTCATTCGCGGCGGAGACAGCTACGACCCGACACGTTATGCCGAGGACGAAACCTATTTTGAATACGGCTGCGACGGCGCGGACGGCCTGTTCTGCGATAAGGGCTATTTCCACCCGGATATGCTTTTGCACATGCCTCCCAAATACGAAAAGTGCAAAAAGCTGCCGCTGAGCGTTGCCAAAAAGCTTTCCTTCGCCGATCCGTACGCCTGCGCCGTGTTCCAGCTTGAAAGAATGGAAGACCTTGGCGAGGCGCAGAATTTCCGCGTAGAAATGGCGAAGCACAAATGCAGTGAAGCAGAAGCGCGCGCGAAGGCCAAAGAGAATATCTTTGCGCGTACGGTGGTATTCGGTCTTGGCATGACAGGTCTGTTCATCGCCGATCAGATCCGCCGCAGCCACCCGAACGCGCAGATCCTGTTCGTCAGCCGCAGCGCGGAGGACAGCCCCAAGGTTGTGTTCTCCAAGGAGATCGCCGGGGCGGAATACCTGTGCAGCGCTGGCCTTTCCGAAAATAAGACGGCAGACGCGATCGTGCAGAAGATGGGCGGCAGGGCCACCATGTTCGTCGGAACGAGCGGATCGAACGTGGAGCACCGTGTTGCGTTTGAACACGGTGCGCTGGGCTGCAACGGCATCTACAACAGCTTCTCTCTCGGCCCGAAGGTGACCTACGATACAATGCCCTTCGGCTTTGAAAACCACCTCATCTTCGCTTCCATCAATTTCCGTCAGGAGCATATGGAAAAGGCAATCGAGATTCTCGTCGACAGCCGGTATGACGAAGTGGTGGAGCTGATCGAAAAAGACGAGTTCATCAAAGACCCGCTGGATGCATACGAAAATCGCATTTTCTGCAAAGGCGCGCCGCTGAAGACGGCCGTGATCTGGAACAAAGAATACATCGAGGAGGACGAATAATATGAAAGCGATCGTTATCCCGAACCCGAACGAGATCGAGATCCGCGAGATCCCCATGCCCGAAGTAAAAGAAGGCGAGGCCCTTCTGAAGGTGAAATACGTGGGCATCTGTGGCGCGGACGTCGCCTCCTTTACCGGAAACCAGCCCTTTACGACCTATCCTCGCATCCCCGGCCACGAGTTCTCGGCCGAGATCGTAGAAATTCCCGAAAACGACAAGGGCCTGAAAAAGGGCGACATCGTGACCTGCAATCCGTATTTCAACTGCGGCGAGTGCTATTCCTGCCGGCGTGGCTTCGTGAACTGCTGCACCGATAACCAGACCATGGGCGTGCAGCGCGACGGCGCGTTCTGCGAATATATCGCGATGCCGGTCGAGCGCATCTACCCCGGCAAGGGCCTTTCGGCGCAGGAGCTTGCGCTGATCGAACCGTTCTCCATTTCGCAGCATGCCGTCTCCCGCGCCGAGATCAAGCCGACGGACAGCGTGCTCGTCGTCGGCGCGGGCCCGATCGGCCTGTTCGCGCTGCTGGCCGCCAAGCAGAAGTGCGCGAAGATCGCCGTGGCGGATATTCTGGACAACCGCCTTGCGCTTGCCAAGGAATACGGCGCAGACGCGGTCGTGAACAGCAAGGAGCAGTCTCTGGAGGAATTCACGAACGAATTCACCGGCGGCAACGGCTTTGACGTGTGCATCGAAGCCTGCGGCGCGCCCGAAACCTTCCTCAACTGTATCGACTGCGCTGCGTTTGCCGCAAATATCATCCTCATCGGCAACGGCAAGCGCGAGACGAATTTCGTGCATTCCGTGCTGCTCAAAAAGGAGCTCAACGTGCACGGCAGCCGCAACGCGCTCAAGGCCGATTTCCTGAACAATATCGATCTGGTCGCCGCGGGCAAAGCCGACGTGATGAAGATGGTCAGCGGCATTTACGAAATGGACGACGCTATCAGCGCGTTCAACGCCCTTGCCCATAACGACGGCACGCTTGCAAAACTGCTGATCAAAATAG
>JAFQGN010000154.1 GCA_017398245.1 Clostridia bacterium
CATGGCAAAGGCGGCGTCGAGGCATTTGAGGAATTTCGCCTCGTCGGCCGGATGCGCCGGGCGTTCCTCCTGCGTGTAATACCGGCAGCCGATGAGCGCGCTGTCCACATGCGCGTTGGGGGTGAAGGCGTGAGGGGGGAGAACATCGATGATCTCCATTTCACAGAAATACTGCATGCGTGCGGCCAGCGCGCACCAGTTCTTTTCGCCCGGGGAGGCGCACATGCGCTCGGCGGCTTCCTTTTGCACCATGGCCGTAACGCCCATGGGCGGGTGTTCGCCGGAGACGATGCGCGGCAGAAGATCGGCCGCGATGGCATAGGGCAGGTTGCTGACGAGCAGATAGGGCGCGCCCTCGCCGAACTCGCTGTCGATGAGCGATTTGATATCCACTTTGGTGATATCGTTATAGACTACTTTGGCCTGCCCGGCAAAGGGCTCGAGCATTTTGGCGAGGATGCCCTCCAGCGCGTGGTCGATCTCTACCGCCACGACTTTGGCACCGGCCCTTGCCAGCGCGCAGGTGAGCGTGCCCGCGCCGGGGCCGACCTCCAGCACGTTTACGCCCTCCTTCGCCCCGGAGACCGCAGCGATATGGGCGTTCCAGCCGTCGTCGAGCAGGAAATTCTGCCCAAGCGCGCGGGAAAAATGGAATTCCGCCTCGGAAAGATAGACCCTTGCCCTTGCGGCATCGCTGATATCAAGCATAGTTTTGCTCCCTTACGTTCAGATATGGATCGAGGCGAGCGTTTCGCCCACATTGGCATGGATGGTCAAAGTGGCCTTGCCGTCCATGGGCGTTTCATCGCGATTGATGAGGACGATCTCGTCTCCGTTGAATTCGTGTACAAAGCCTGCCGCCGGATAGACCGTGAGGCTCGTTCCGGCGATGATGAGCACGTCTGCCTTGGCAATGGAGCGGATGGCTCCGTTCACGGTGGGCGTGTCCAGCGGTTCGCCGTAGAGAACGACGTCCGGCTTCACGCAGCCCCCGCATGCGCAGCGCGGAATTCCTGTGCTGTTTTGGATAAATTCCAGCGAATGGAATTTTCCGCAGAGCATGCAGTAATTGCGCCACACGCTGCCGTGCAGTTCGAAGACTTCTTTGCTGCCCGCCTTCTGGTGCAGGCCGTCTATATTCTGCGTTACGATGCCCGAAAGCCTGCCTTTTTTCTCCAATTCGGCCAGCCACAGATGCGCCCGGTTGGGCTGAGCGTTCGGCGCGAGCATCTTATCGCGGTAAAAGCGGTAGAACTCTTCGGTTTGCAAAGTGAAGAAGCGGTCGGAAAGGATGGTTTCCGGCGGGAAGCGGTATTTCGCATTATAGAGCCCGTCCTGGCTGCGGAAATCCGGTATGCCCGATTCGGTCGAGACCCCCGCGCCGCCGAAAAATGCGATGCGCTTGCCCTTATCGATGATCTGCTGCAGAGTTTTCATGCGCCCGCCTCCCCTCTGGTTCTATCAATATACCATGCCTGCGCCGCATTTTCAAGGACGGAGCGGCATAAGCGGGCCGCAAAGCGCGCATACTGCCTCTACAAACACATGCATAATCGGGGAGGCACAATATGTACACCGCTTATCGACCCTGTTCGGACGATTATCTGGCCGACGCCGCGCTGATGCGCCATATGCGCGAGCTTGCGCTGCAGGCCGCGCCCGAGGGGGTGGCACGGATCGGGCACGGCGCGCATGTGCGCAAGGCCCTGCGCGATCTGCACGCCGCGCTGGCATCCACCCGGGCAGAGGACCGTTCGCCCTCGCTGCAAAAGGCTGCGGAAGCTGCAGGGTTCTTTGAACCTGCGGCCTTTTCCCCTGCCGCGAAGGGGCCTAAGGACCTGCCCGCCATGCAGGGAGAGCCGCGCATACAGCGCATCGCGCGTGATATCCTTCTGCACAGCGGCCTGCAGCCCGACAATGCGCGCATCGAGGCCGCCCTGCGCGCGTTTGCCGAAGGGCGTTCTTTGCGCATGGAAGAGTTGATGCGCCTGCCCGATGCGCTGCGCGCCGAGTGCCTTGGGCTGTTTTCCCACGCCTGCAGGCAGGCAATCGCCATCCAAAAAGAAAAGGACGCGGCTGCGCGCTGGGTATACGGGCGCGGGCCGCTGCGCGAGAACCCGGTATTCTTTGGGCAGGCTCTGCGCCTTTTGCGCGAGGCGGACCTGCCTCACAGGCGCGATCTGCTCGACGACGCGCTTGCGCGGCAGGAGGGCGGCGCGCAGGCCGTGCTGCGCCTTGCGCATGAAATGCAGGCGCGCGTGTGTCTGCGGCTGCAGAATCTGCCCGGGGCTATGCGTCTGGCCGACGCCATCGACCCGCAGGAGCTGCTCCCGATTTCCGACGCGGCGCGCATCCTGTGCGCTGCGCCGTGCTACAGCGCCTGCGATGAGGAGAGCCGCGCGCTTTTGCGCAGGTGCATCGGCGAAATTTCGCTTCACGCAAAGGTTCCGGAGGCCGAAGTCGTGCGGCGGGCAATGGAAATGAGCGCGCTGGCCGAGAGAGATACCCTGCGCGCCGAGCCCGCATGGTACTGGACGAGCGACGAGGGCCGCGCGGTGCTGCTGGCACAGCTCGGCCGGGCGGACGTTCGCCTGAAAAAACGCACGCCTGACCCGAAGGGGTACAGGTATATCTCGGCCGTTGCGCTGCTGACGGCCGGGCTGATTGGCATGCTCATTTTCCGCGGGCTTTCCGCATGGACGTGGCCGTTTGCGCTGATCGCGTGCTGGTCGGTCGGCGCGATGGCCGTGAACGCCGTGTGCACGCGCCTGTTTCCGGCAAAGGAGCTGCTGCGGCTGGAGCTGAAGGCCGTTCCGCCCATGATGCGCACGCTGGTGGTCATTCCTGCGATTCTGCCGGATGCCGGGCGCGCCGCTACGCTGGTTTCTCAGCTGGAAGTGCTCGCAGCGGGCGAGAGCGAAGCAAACGTGGAGTTTGCCCTGATCGGCGATTTTCCGGACGCGCATTCGCAGGACATGCCCGGCGACGGCGAGGTGCTGCGTGCCGCAAGGGAAGCCGTGGAGGCGGCCAACCGGCGCATCGGCAGCCGGCGCATCCATTTCCTGCACCGCAGGCGGAAATGGAACGAGCATTCCAAAAAATGGATGGGGCACGAGCGCAAGCGCGGCGCCCTGCAGGCGCTGAACCGTCTGCTATTGGAAAATGAGAACGCTTTTGACGCGGACGGCGCCGACGCGGCGGAGCTGCACGGACGGTTTCGCTATGTGATCACGCTCGACGCCGACACCCGGCCGTATCCGGGTGCTCTTCGCATGCTCATCGGCACAATCGCGCATCCGGTCAACCGTCTTTCGGGCGTAAACGTGATCCAGCCGCATATGGCGCTCTCCGCTGCCGGGGAGCCGAGCTATTTTGCGCGCCTAATGGGCGGTGCGGCGGGTGTGAACGGCTATGGCGGCGCGGTTTCCGAGGTCTATCAGGATCTTTGCGGGCAGGGAGGGTTCGCGGGCAAGGGGATCTACGACATTGCCGCGTTTGAGCGTCTGGCCGGGCATGCCCTGCCCGACAACGCCATCCTCAGCCACGATCTGATCGAAGGCTTTCTGGCCGGATCCGCGTTCGCGGGCGATATTGTGTTTCTGGATCAGTTCCCCGCAAGCCTTTCTTCTTGTTTTAAGCGCGTGCACCGCTGGACAAGGGGCGACTGGCAGCTTTTGCCGTTTTTGTCCGGGCGCACGCTGCTGCAGAAGTACCGGATGCTGGACAATCTGCGCGCAAGCCTTGCGCCGCTGAGCGCACTTGTTTTGCTGCTGATCGGCCTGCGGCGCGCGGACGCTGCCGCGCTTGTGTTCGCGCTGCTCGTTCCCATGGGCGGCTGGCTGTTCTCCCCTTCGGCGGACGGTTTTCTGCGCGCGGCTGCGCAGCTATCCATTCTGCCCGGCGAAGCCCATTGCCGCACGGACGCAGCCCTGCGCGCGCTGCACCGCACGTTCGTCTCCCGGCGCAACATGCTGGAATGGGTCAGCGCGGCGGATGCGGAAAAGCAGGCGGGCAAAACGGCGCGCTGGCCGCGTGTTCTGGCCGCGGCGGCGTGCATTGCGGCTTCGTTCGCGGGCCGGACGCCCCTCAGCGGCATTGTGCTGGCCGCTTTCTTCCTGTGCGGCGCGCCTGTTTTGGAACACCTGCCGCGAAAGAGCGAAGCTGAGCCCCTTTCCGAAAAGCAAAAGGCATACCTGCGCTCCCTCGCGGGCGATACATGGCGTTTTTTTGCCGAATATACCGGCCCGAGCGGGTTTCCGCCGGACAACGTGCAGTTCGATCCGCCCAAGGGCGCGGCGAAGCGGACTTCGCCCACGAACATCGGGCTGTACATGGTCTCCTGCATTGCGGCGGACGAGTTGGGGCTGATCGACCGCAGCGAGCTTCTGCGCCGGCTGCAGGCGACCGCCGAAAGCCTTGGCCGGATCGAAAAATGGCGGGGCATGCCATATAACTGGATC
>JAFQGN010000155.1 GCA_017398245.1 Clostridia bacterium
ATATTCACTGTCCGATACAGCATTTTCCAGAACTGCCTGCACATCTTCAATCTCGAGCTTATAACCGTAAACATGCGGAATAAGCTTTCTGGCTTCGGCATCATAATACGCATCCTGCGGCTACTGTGCCTGTTCGGACCCATAGCGAGGCTTCGCGCCCTGCGGCTGCTGGGGCGGATAAAGGCCGGAGCGAAGATACTCTGCGCCCTGCGTATGCATTCGCCGGTGTCGGTAAGAATCATGGAGATGCCCGGCGCTCCGGGGCCGGCGAGGCCTGCCAAATGCATGGGGATGTTTTGCGCCCCGCGCCTGTGGCTGCGGTTGTGAGCGATCTTTCCTGCTTTGGCCGCGCTGCGCTGGCGGTGTCCATCGGCGCGCTTTCGGCCATGGGCGTGCAGCCGGTGGCGCTGCCGACCTCCGTGCTCTCCAGCCATACCGGCGGCTTCGGAACGCCCGCCAAGGCGGATCTGACCGGCTTCATGCGCCTGTGCGCGCAGCATTGGGCCGATATCGGCCTGCGCTTTGACGCTGTCTGCACCGGCTATATGGCAAACGCCGACCAGGCGGAAGCGGCGGCAGAGTTTTTGCGCATGCATCCGGAAAGCGTCCGCATCGTCGACCCGGTCATGGGCGATCACGGCAGGATGTATTCTTCTCTGCCCGCCGACATGCCCGAGCGGATGCGCGTGCTTTCTGCCGGGGCGATCATCACGCCGAACCGGACCGAGGCCGCGCTGCTGACCGGGCTTTCCATGCAGGAAAGGCCGACTGCTCTTCTGGAAGCGCTGCTGGAGAAGACGCGGGCCGCCTGCGCGCTGATCACCGGCGCGGACAATGCAAACATCTGGATGGATCGCGCGGAGGGGAAGGCGTATGTCCACCCCTACGAGCCGGAGGAGGGCGCGTATCCCGGCACGGGAGACCTGTTCGCCGCCGTGCTCACCGGCGCGCTGGCAAAGGGAGAGCCGATGCAGCGCGCGGTCGAAAGGGCGGCATGGTTCGTGAAAAAAGCTGTGGCGCGCACGAACGCTTTGGGCAGCGACAGCCGCTGCGGCGTGCAGTTCGAGGGCCTTTTGCATCTGCTTGCCGATGGGGCGGCGGAGTGCTATAATACCATTGGGTAACCATGGAAAATAAAGGGGGACACGAACATGTTGGTATGGGCGCACAGGGGCGCATCTGCATATGCACCGGAAAACACTCTGGAAGCCTTCAAGCTGGCGGCGGACATGCGCGCGGACGGCGTGGAGCTGGACGTGCACATCTGCAAAAGCGGCGAAGTCGTCGTCTGTCACGATGAGACGATCGACCGCACCAGCAGCGGCACGGGCAAGATCTGCGAAATGACTCTGGAAGAGCTCAAGCAGTATTCCTTCCATAACGGCATGGAACAATACGAAGGCGCGAAGATCCCCACGCTGAAGGAAGTGTACGAGCTGCTCGCGCCCACCGGCCTTAC
Source organism: Clostridia bacterium (assembly GCA_017398245.1). Next base: position 1,460 of record JAFQGN010000155.1, read on the forward strand.
GGTGAACGTGGAGCTGAAGACCGATAACATCTGGTACGATGGGATCGAAGCCAAGTGCATCGCCATTGCCGAAGAATGCGGCATGACCGAAAAGGTGATCTATTCCTCGTTCAACCACCGCAGCCTTGCAAAACTGCTCGAACTCAAGAGCGACGTCTACACCGGCCTGCTCTACGGTAAGGCCATGGAGGGCGTGGAGGACGACGCGACCTATGCCGTGGAGCATAAGGCGACCGCCGTGCACCCCTATTTCAAGCATTGCCACCGCGAGAACTACATGCAGCGCATGGCGGAAGAAAACGTGCTGGTCAACCCGTGGACCATCAACGACGAGGAAGAGATGAAGGCGCAGCTTGCCCTGGGCATCAACGCCATCATCACCAACAACCCCGATATCGCGCTGAAGGTGGCCGGCCGCTGAGGAATGGGAACAATTCCCGGCGAATACACGTATAACGAATGCAGGCATGCTGCCGGGGGAAGCCCCGGCAGCATGCGCAGTCGTTTTCTCCCGAATAGGAGCAGCGCCTGCTTTCTTTCGGGAGAAAACGGACAGAATGGAGAGAAAAATATGTACGACAGATCCATGCCGAACGTATCGCTGGAAATGCGCGCGAAGCTGACGGGGGAGATCCCTGTATGGGAAGCGCCCGCACCGTATTCCGTGCGGTTTTTCCGCGCAGGGGAAGATGGCGACTGGGCGCGCATACAGACCTCGGCGGAGGAATTCGCCTGCGAAGAGGACGCGCTCAAGCGCGGCTTTGGCAACAGCTTCAAGCGCGATTATCTTCTGCTGGACGGCCGCATGTTCTTTGCGGTGGACGAAAACGACGTGCCTGTGGGCACCACCAGCGCATGGTTTGACGGCGATATCGGCATGCTGCACTGGGTGGGCGTGCACGCCGATCATCAGGGCAAGGGGCTTGCCCGCCCGATGATCTCGGCCGCGCTGCGCCGCATGCAGGAATTCGGCTACAAAAAGGCCATGCTGCACACCCAGCCGCCGAGCTGGGTCGCCATCCGGCTGTATCTGGAATTCGGCTTCAAGCCCGTATGGCCCAAGGATGAGAAGACGCTGGAGGGCTGGAAGGCCGTGTACGCGAAACTGGGAAAGGAATTCAGCAAAGAGGAATGCGCAGACTGGGATTGATCTGGAAAATCGTGCTGATCGGCGGCCTTGCGGGCATCGTGTGCTGGGTCGCGCTGGCAACGGCCGTGTTCATTAAGGAAGAGACCACGCCCGAACCGGGCAAGGCCGATTGCATCATTGTGCTGGGCGCAAAGGTGCGGCCGGAGGGAGACCCTTCCACGGCGCTGCTGCGCAGGCTGGAAAAAGCGCTGGAATGCTATGAAAAGGGCCTTGCGCCGGCGATCATCGTGTGCGGCGCGCAGGGCGCAGACGAGCCCTGCACCGAAGCCGAAGCCATGAAGAAATGGCTGGTGGAACAGGGCGTTCCGCCGGAGGCCGTTATCGAAGAGCGCGAAAGCACCTCTACGGAAGAGAACCTTGCCAACGCCAAGGCGATCATGGAAGAGAAGGGCATGCGCACCTGCATTGTGACCACGAACGCCTATCATCTCACCCGCGCGATGTGGATCGCCGGGGATGCCGGGCTGGACGCGCAGGGAGCGGCCGCGCTCAATAATATCACGCTGCAGACCCGCGTGCGCCTGCGCATGCGCGAGGCCGTCAGCTGGGTGCTGTATTTCCTCGGGATTTGATGGGCTACGCTTATGGGACTCCGACCCTTGGAACCCTGCCAAAGGGGCTCTGCCCCTCTGGACTCCCTGCTTAAGGGATATACGGCGCTGCGTCCGAATCTTCGATTTGGCCGTCAGCGGTCCGGCGTGGCCGGACTGGCAAACCAAAAGGTTTGCCACCTCGCCCTTAAGAATCCCATCATTGGGGAATGGAGTTATAGTTTGGCTTGAGGTTCGGCCGACAGGCGGTCGTGCTTGTTGGTTATGAATAGTTAATGAGTTCAATATAAGGGATTCTCAAGGGTCGAAGATCCTTGAGCGGGGTTCCAAGGGGCAGAGTCCCGGCGTGATCTCAGGAATCTCCTGTACCCCTGAAAAATCCCGTCTTTGGGATAGGGTATACACGCAGCAACAGAGGTCAGAACCGAATAAACAGGGAATAATATAACCCAAATAATGAGGGATCCAAGGGGAATCATTCCCCTTGGCGGGGTCTGGGGTAGAGCCCCGGCGGAACTCCTTGGCGGAGCCCCGGCATCCCGATGCCAGATAAGGAGAGTGTCATTTTTGCAGAATCAGGAGAAGGGTTATCGTTCGGGCTTTGTCGCCATTCTGGGCGCGCCGAACGTGGGCAAGAGCAGCATCATGAACCGTTTTGTGGGCGAAAAGGTCTCAATCGTTTCCAACCGCCCGCAGACCACCCGCACGAAGCTGCTGGGCGTCGCCTCGCGCGACGACGTGCAGATCGTCTTTGTGGACACCCCCGGCCTGCACAGGCCGCGCACGAAGCTGGGCGAATATATGATGAGCGCGGCGCGCGAGGCCAAGGAAGGCGTGGACGCCGTCCTGTTCGTGACCGACGGCCAGCATATCTCCTCGCCGGAGCTGATGCAGGAAGCGCTGAAGATGAACTGCCCGAAGTTCCTTGCGGTCAACAAGATCGATATCTGCGCGCACGAGGATCTCATGCCGCAGATGCTCAAGCTCAACGATCTGGGCTTTGACGAGGTCGTGCCGGTCAGCGCGCGCACGGGCAAGAATATGGAAGTGCTCTGGAAGCTGATCGCCGAGGCCATGCCCGAGGGCCCGCAGTATTTCCCGGACGATATGATCACCGACCAGCCGGAGCAGATCCTCGTGGGCGAGATCATCCGCGAAAAGGCGCTGCGCAATCTGTCTGAAGAGATCCCGCACGGCGTGGGCGTCGAAATGCTTTCGATGAAGAAGATGTCCGATCATCTCACCGAGATCCACGCAAACGTGTACTGCGAAAAGGAAAGCCACAAGTCCATCATCATCGGCAAGCACGCCGCCATGCTCAAGAAGATCGGTTCCGAGGCGCGCTACGATATCGAACGCCTTCTGGGCGTGAAGGTGATGCTGCAGCTGTGGGTCAAGGTGCGCGAGGACTGGCGCAATAAGCCGGGCGATCTGAAGACTCTGGGCTATGTGAAAGAGGACTAAACCATGCGGCAGATCACCGACGCCATCGTGCTGCGCAGGGCAGACTGGCGCGATTACGATCGCATGGCCACGCTGCTCACGCCCCAAGGCCGCATAGACGCCGTGGCCCGTGGCTGCCGAAAGCCGAAATCCCCTCTGCTTGCGGCGGCGGAACCGTTCACGGCGGGGGAATATGCTCTGTATGAAAGCAAAGGCCGCTATACCATCGAGCAGTTCCGCGCGACCGATACCTTTTACCCCCTGCGCATGGATTACGACCGCATTGTGCACGGGGCGTACTGGCTGCGCCTTGCGGATGTGCAGGCTATGCCGGATCAGGATTGCAGCGAGCTGTTCCATTTGCTGCTGCGCGCGCTTGCGCACCTGGCCTATACGGAACTGAGCCCGGAAATGCTCACCATGGCGTTTGAACTGCATTATATGCGCATTCTCGGCGTTTCGCCGCGCATGGACGAGTGCGTGCGCTGCGCAAAGCCTGTCGATTCCGCCGCGTGGTTCGATGCCCAGGGAGGCGGCGTCGTTTGCGAAACGTGCAAACGCGCTCTGCCCGATATTTCCAACGGCGCGCGGCGAATCCTCATGCGCACGCCGCTCGTGCGGTTCGATAACGCCGCAAAGCTGGAAGGCCATGCCAATCTGGAAGAAGCGCAGCGCTTTACGCGGCTGTTCATCTCCCGCCGGGTGGATATCGGCACGATGAACGCGCCGGAAATGCTTTTGTAAGAACACGAAAGGGAGCTTGAACATGAAAGTTTCGCAGCTTCGGGCGGATATGCTTTCCGAACTGACCATCGAACAGGTGGACCGCATCGTTTTTCATAATTGTACGGACGACGGCCAAAGCGGCGCTGCGGCCATTCTGCTCGGCGGCAATCCGAACGTGCTGCGCGAGCGCGCCAGCGCGGCTGCGAGATTGTATCATGAAGGCCGCGTGCCATATATCATCCCCACAGGCGGCGTCAAGTGGGATACCGACCTCGGCCGCATGAGCGAGGCCGAGCGCATGGAGCAGTACCTGCTTGAATTCGGCGTGCCGCAGGAGGCCATCCTTCTGGAAAACGAGGCGACCACCACGCGCGAGAATATGATTTTTGCTACGCTGCTCATCGAGCGCCGCCTCAAGCCGCGCGGCCCGTTCCGTCTCGTCATCGTTACTTCGCCCGCGCATCTGCGGCGCAGCCTTGCCATCGCAAAGATGTACCTGCCCCGCACGGCTGAAATTTCCGGTTGCCCGGGAGATTGTCCGCAGGGCATGCCCGGCGTGTGGCATCAGGACGAGTACCAGGTCACCCGCGTGCAGCGCGAACTGGGCCTGATCAAAGAGCAGATCGACCAGGGCGATATGGACGATTTCGAATTTTAAGCAACGCATGCGCACATCGTCCTCTGTATTCGGCGTTGCCTGCGCAAGGTGTCGTTTATGAACATTGCGCGCGCCCGCGAACCCCGTTGTATAGTACAAGTAGATGGGGTGCAGGGGAAGGGCGGGCCCTTCCCCTGCCGGGGCCAACCGATCGGCACAGCTCAAGCAAAACGGGCTGTGCCGGTTTTTTTCTTGCACGCCGCCGTCCGCAGTCCTTTTCTCGTACTCTGTATGGGTGTATAATGGAGCAAAACGATCCGGAGGTGCGCTTATGAAAGAGATACAGGCCCTGCAGGCAATCGAACGGGAGATGAACGGCATCCCCGGCCACACGGGCATGTACTATAAAAACCTCGTCACCGGCATGGAATACGGCGTGCGTGCGGAGGAGACTTTCCTCGCCGCAAGCGTCATCAAATTCCCGCTGCATCTGCTCGTCCTTTCCAAGGCCGCAGCGGGAGAGATCGACATGGCGCAAAAACTGCTTGTGGAAGAGAGCGACAAAGTACCCGTCTGCGGCGCGCTCACTCTGTTCACTGGCCCGGTGGAGGCGGATATCGCCACCCTCTGCCGCCTGATGATCTCTCTGAGCGACAATACAGCCACCAACCGCCTCATCCGCGAATTCGGCTTTGCGGCCATCGAAGAGGGCTTTGCAGCCATGGGGCTGGAGAAGACGCGCATCCGCCGTCTTCTGTTCGATACTGCCGCCTCCAAAGCCGGCATCCAGAACACCATCTGCCCCAAAGAGATGGGCATGCTTTTGGAACAGCTCTACCGGCGCGAATTAGTCAGCGACTGGGCCTGCGAACAGGCGCTCGATATCCTTCTGCAGCAGCAGGTGGACCACAAGCTCAACGGCAAGATCTGCGGCCGCGTCGATATCGCCCATAAAACCGGCGAGGACGAAAACCTCAGCAACGATGTCGGCATCGTCTTTGCCGATCAGCCATTCGTCCTCTGCTTTGCCGGACACGGCACCGACGTCTATCTTTGGGAAGACTGCATGCGCCGCGGCGCGTATGAACTCTGGCAGGCGCAAAAATAAAGGAGAAATGCATATGTCCGTTACCAATGCCTATATCGAAAACTGGATCCGGGACTATATGGACAGCGACGAGCGCAATTCCATGCGCGAGCTGCCCGGCCGCGCGTTCGATCTGCCGCTTGTGGGCTTTTCCAGCGCGCAGGATGAGCTCTACCCCTTCTATAAGCAGCATATCTCGCCTGAGTTCTATCGCCTTCCGCAGGAATGGCTGGAAATGACCTTTGGCAAGGGGTTTGATCCGGCGGAAGTCAGCGTCATATCGTGGGTGCTGCCGCAAACGGAGGAAAACCGCATCAAAAGCCGTGCGGAGGAGAAGTGCCCGCCGCTGGAATGGCAGATGGTGCGCGTGCACGGCGAGGAATGCAACCGCTCTATGGCCAAGGAACTGGCTCAGCATCTTTGCTCCCTTGGTTTCGAAGCCGTCGCGCCCATGTGTTCCGATGCGTTCTCCTGGGGCCAGTCCGAGCGCTTCGGCCCCATCTCCAACTGGTCGGAGCGGCATACCGCGCTGATTTCGGGCCTGGGCACCTTCGGCCTGTGCGATGGCCTGATCTCTAAAAAGGGCAAGGCCGCGCGATACGGTTCGGTCATCGTGCATTGCCGGCTCGAACCCACCGCGCGCGATTACACCGCCTATAACGAATACTGCATGGCGAAAAACGGCTGCACGGCCTGCATCCGCCGCTGCCCCGCCGGTGCGATCACGCCCGAAGGCCACGATAAGGCCAAGTGCATCGCCTATCATCAGCAGGTCATCAAAACGGTCTGCCACGATCGCGATAATTACGATGGCTACGCCGTCTGCGGCCTGTGCCAGACGGGAGTGCCCTGCGAATGCGGAATACCGGGGAGGGAAAACGAATGAAGATCTACATTTCGGTTGATATGGAAGGCATCAGCGGCATCAACAGCCCGGAATACGTGCTCAAGGACGGCCGCCTGTACGCAGCGGGCCAGAGGCTGCTCACCGAAGATGTAAACGCAGCCGTGCGCGGCGCGTTTGACGGCGGTGCAGACGAGGTCATTGTGGCGGATATGCTTTCCGTTTCCGGCAATATCCTCGTCGAACAGATCGACCCGCGCGCAAAGCTGCTCGCAGGCACGCCGCACCAGCCGCGCTTCCCCTTCCTCGATACGAATACCGATGGCGTGTTCCTGCTGGGCTATCATGCCATGGCGGGCACGCTGCACGCCAATCTGGAACACACCATGTCCAGTGCCTCGTGGCACAAGTTCTGCGTAAACGGCCGCCCGTACGGCGAGCTGGGCATCGATGCGCAGATCGCGGCCGAAAGCGGCGTGCCGGTGGTCATGGTCTCGGGCGATGACAAGCTCTGCGAAGAGGCTAAAGCATGGCTGGGCGATATCGAGTGCGCCATGGTCAAGCAGGGTCTGGGCCGGCAGAGCGCGCTGTGCCTCTCCCCGGCAGCAGGCCGCGAGCGCGTGTACGAAAGCGCCAAAAGGGCGGTGCGCAGGCTCTGCTCCGGCGAAAAATTCGCCCTTGCTCCTGCGCCGAGCCCCGTGCAGGTGGCCATCACCTACAAAATGATGCCCGACGCCGACCGCGCCAACGTCTTTGGTACGAAGCGGCTGGACGGCTACACCGTGGAGACCACCTACGCCCGCCTTGCGGATATGTACGGCGGCGTCTGGAGCGACTTCGGCATCGAACAGAAGATATAAAAACATCAGGTGTTCTGTTTTGGATATCTCCATAACGGATCAATATGCAGGCCAATGCCCCTTGTATTTCGCGCCGCAACGGCGTATAATGGGAAGCAACCGCTGCAAATGCAGGATTGGAGGATATAAAAATGCAAAAGACGAGACTGAAGAAATATGCCAAGCTGATCGCCCGCATGGGCGCGAACCCGCAGAAGGGCCAGGATGTGGTGCTCAACGCCGGTCTGGATCAGCCCGAATTTGTCGAAATGGTCGTCGAAGAGCTGTATAAGCTCGGCGCGCGCAAAGTGCATGTGAAGTGGAACTATCAGCCGCTGCAGAAGCTGCACGTCAAGTATCAGGATATCGAGACCCTCGGCGGCATGGACAGCTATGAAGAGGCCGAGCTGCAGTTTGCGGCGGATAAGCATCCCGCGCGCATCAGCCTCGGCTCTCCCAACCCCGATGGGCTTAAGGGCATTGACATGGCAAAAATGAGCAAGGGCCAGCAGATGAAGTTCCCCATTGTGAAAAAGTATATGGAAAACAACGACGGCATGGCGCAGTGGACCGTCGCCGCCGTGCCGGGCAAGGCCTGGGCCAAGAAGGTGTTCCCGAACGAGCGCACCAGCACGGCTGTCGAAAAGCTGTGGGAAGCCATCCTCTCCACCGCCCGTGTCGATGACGATCCCATCGCCGCGTGGGAAGCCCACAATGCCGATGTGCAGGGCCGCTGCGAGTATCTGAGCAGCCTTGGCATTACCGAGCTGGAATATCACGCCTCCAACGGCACCGATTTCAAGGTCGGCCTCATCGAAGGCGCGCTGTTCTGCGGCGCGGTGGAGAGCACCAAGTCCGGCGTTATGTTCAACCCGAACATCCCCACCGAGGAATGCTTCGTCACCCCCAAAAAGGGTCTGGCGGAAGGTATCGTCTATTCCAGCCTGCCGCTGTCCTATCAGGGCGCGCTGATCGAAAATTTCTGGCTCCGCTTTGAAAACGGCAAGGTTGTGGAAGCGCACGCCGAAAAGAACGACGACCGCCTGCAGAAGATGATCACCATGGACGAAGGCGCGGCTTATCTGGGCGAATGCGCGCTCGTCCCGTTCGACAGCCCCATCAACCGCACCGGCCTGCTCTTCTATAACACCCTGTTCGATGAGAACGCTGTGTGCCACTTCGCGCTCGGCCGCGGATACAGCGAATCCGTGCCGGATCATCACAGCAAAACGCGCGAGCAGATCCGCGAAGCGGGCGTGAACGAATCCATGATCCATGTCGATTTCATGATCGGCACCGAAGATCTTTCCGTCGTGGGCCATTGTAAGGACGGCTCCACCGTGCAGATCTTCAAGGACGGCAACTGGGCGTTCTGAGAGTCCGGCAAGGGGAAGACGTCAGGGGTGCTGCCCCTGAAACCCCATTTAAGGAAATGATTCCTTAAGGATCCTCAATTTTGGGATAGCATATCTATTATAAACAGAATAAGGCTGGCTATGCTTACAGCATGAGCCAGCCTTATGGTATTTCTGAAAAAACGAGGTTTTGTGCCGGAACAGTATTGATGCAAATGAAGCGGCTTGTGCGAAAGCACAGGCCGCTCTTGTGTACGGGGTCATTCTTCCATGAGGGTTTCGTAAAAATCGTATTCCACCGCGCCGCGGATCGTCTCAAACGCGCCGGGCACGAGCGCTTTTGCCATCAGGCAGTCGATATGGGGCAGATGCACGGTCTTTCCAGGCAGGATGCCGTGCTCCGCTGCGGTCACAAAGCCGCGTGAACGGTAGTTCGCCGGGTTTCCTTCCACAAGTACGGCCTTGAAGCCCATCGCGCGCGCTTCTTCAAACCCGTGTTCGATCAGATCGCGACTGATATGCTGCCGCTGCAGATCGGTACGCACGGCGGCGGGGGAGAGCAGGAGCAGCTCGTTCTCGAATTTGCCTTCCAGATGGAAGCGCGAGAACATGACATAGCCGATAGGCTCGCCGCTTTCATCGAGCATGAGCAGCTCGAGCCCGGGCAGGTAATACTTTTTGCTGCGGATCTCCTCGACCAGACGGCGCTCCAGCAGGCCGCCGCCCTCGCTGCCGTGTTCGGCAAACACGGTCTGCACCAGATCGAGCGCACGGCTGCGGTATTCCGTGCCCAAAGCGTCCATAGAACGGATGAAACGGTCCATCGCGGCCTCCTTTATTTTGTCGGGAAATCGTAGAAGGTAACGTGGTTTTCCTTGCAGTATGTGCGCAGGATGCCAAGATACGTCTCGAAATATTCCTTATGCTTGCACTCGTCAAATTCGATCGTGCCCATGCTTTTTACGATGATCGTGATCCGACGGGTCGTGCCGACGGGGAAGAACAGCAGCTTTTTCTTTGCGCTGCCAAAGGAAATGCGCCGGATATCCGCGCAGTTGATGATATGCGATTCGCGCCCGCCCTTGCCTTTCAGAATCAGTACCAGCTCGTTTGCATCGGCGAAAATATATTGCTGTGCCATGTTTCGCGCTCCTTTGTTCGTTTTGCACCTCATTATAGCACGCCGAGACCCCTTGTGCATGCTGTACTTGGGAATTATGCGCAAAAATACAAGCGCGGCTCGCTTCCGTAATAGAGGAAAACGCGTTATACTGGCCTTGCCGGCAGAAAAGAACGAAACGAGGGATTGAAATGAATCTGGATACGAACGCCATCGGCGCATTTATCAAGGAACGCAGGGTGGAAAAGGGCTTTACGCAGGCGGAGCTGGCCGAACGCCTCGGCGTCAGCGCGCAGTCCGTCTCCAACTGGGAGCGCGGCGAGACCACGCCCGATATCTCCCTCCTGC